>JBDTUL010000179.1:0-10423 GCA_040007735.1 Gammaproteobacteria bacterium
CCCGAAAATCGAGCGCAGTACGGTGTCGAGCGTGAGCTCGCTCATGTCGTCGGTGATGTTCACGAGCTCGCCGCGCGCCGCCTGCGCTTCCCACTTGGCGATGAAGCGGTCGTTCGAGTCGTCGATCAGCCGCGCGAACTCCGTGACGACGCGGCGATGGAACATCGGCTGCATCATGTAGCGCTGGCGTTTCCAGAAATCCCCTTCGCTGGTCATGATGCCGTTGCCGAGCAGAATCTTGACCCGATCGAGCCCGACGCCCTTGGTGTAGTTGCGGTGATTCGACACCAGCACACGCTTTACGTCATCCGGGTGATTGATGACGTACGTGTACGATTTCCGAGCGGGCGCATACACCCGATAGATGTCTCCATGCCGGGCAAACAACGCGGTCATCCGCTCCAGGGAATCCTCGGTGGAGCCGATATCGAACTGCAGCTCGGACTCGGGTGGATGGCGGGGTTCGGGCGGAATGGCGCTCATACAGGTGTCTGAAAACAACACTGCAATCTTATATTAGTCGCCGCGGCGGGGTCATGGGCCGAAAGAGGGAGCAGGCGAGCCTCTCGCTGCGAGTTGGCGGCGCCTTGTGTCCCCCGGCCCGATCACGGAAACTGCGCGCCTTGCGCACGGCGGCGTGCGCACACAACAGCATTCCCGCGTCATTTACTCACACCTGACACCAGCGCAAGCATGACCGAATCCGGCCAGGGCGGCGGCCTGCGCAATTCCATTTACCGGCGACTCACGCGATCCGGCCGTCGGATGACGCTATGGCGTCGCGCGTTGTACACGCTCGCCGTGCCGCTGGGCCTGGGCGTCATCCGGTTCTGGTGGCTCACCTGCCGCGTCGTGCGGGTGGAGGGCGCTGAACATCTGGACGCGGCGCTGGCCAAGGCGAAATCCCTGGTGCCGTGCTTCTGGCATCAGCATCAGCTGTTTTGCGGCAAGTACCTCATAGACCAGCAACGCTCGCGCGGTCTCGAGGTGGGGTGGCTCATCAGCCCGTCCGTGGATGGGGAGCTGGGCGCGATGATGGTCCGGCGGTTCGGCGGGTACGTCATTCGCGGCTCGTCCACCAATACGGGGGCGCGTGCGCTGCGCGATTACTATGAAGCGCTGGTGAAAGAGGATGTGTCGCCGGTCATCACGCCGGATGGACCGCGGGGGCCCGTTTTTGAGTTCAAGGCTGGGGCGATTTTGCTGGCTCAGATGTCGGGGCGTCCGGTGCTGCCGATGGCTTACGCGGCGTCGCGTGCCTGGCTCATCAAGTGGGACAGGTTCGTGATCCCCGTGCCGTTCTCGCGTGTGGTCATCGCGCTGGGGCCGCCGCGATACGTACCGCGCGTCACTGACGCCGCCTCGATCGAGCGCACGCAGGTCGAACTCGCGCGGGAGTTGAAGCGTCTATACGAAGTTGCGCGAGCCTCCTTGAGCGGCCACTCAGCATGACGCCCGAGATTTCAATCGTGGTGCCAGTGTGCAACGAGGCGGAAAACGTCGGTCCGCTAGCGCAGGAGATCGCTACCGCCCTGTCTGGACGCGAGTTCGAGGTGCTGTTCGTAGATGACGGCAGCACAGATCAGACGGCTGCGGCGGTTCTCGCTATTCGTGCAACCATTCCGCAGGTGCGACTGCTGCGGCATTCATTTCGAAGCGGGCAGAGCGCGGCGGTAAACACCGGTGTGCGAAACGCGCGGGCAGAGTGGATCGGCACCTTGGACGGCGATGGGCAGAACGACCCTGCCGATCTGCCGAAGTTGATGGCAGCGCGGCTGCTGCCTGCCAATTCAGACGTCGTGCTGATCCAGGGTCACCGAACCACGCGCAAGGACACTGGCTTCCGCCGCCTGCAGTCGCGTGTAGCGAACGGCGTTCGATCACGGTTGCTCGGTGACGGCACACCCGACACCGGATGCGGCATCAAGGTGTTGAGCCGTGCCGCCTATATGGAGCTGCCGAAGTTCGATCACATGCACCGCTTCATGCCGGCGTTGTTTCAACGTGCAGGCGGACGGGTCGTCTCGGTGCCGGTGAATCACCGCCCGCGGGCGCGCGGCACGTCGAAGTACGGCATGTTCGATCGGCTGTGGGTCGGCATCGTCGACATCGTTGGCGTGATGTGGCTGCGACGGCGATATAAACCGGGTCTTGTCGTACGCGAGGAATAGAGAGACGACATGAACGCAGTCATCGGGCATCTGTTTGGCGTAGTCCTGACGCCCTGGAAGATCGTCGGCTATGTCGGCGTATTCATGTTCGCCGGGCGCTGGATCGTGCAGATGCTGGCCACGCGCAAGCACGGCAAACCTGTCATTCCCCGCCTGTTCTGGGTGATGAGCATCGTCGGCAGCGCGCTCCTGCTGTCGTACTTCATCTTCGGCAAGAACGACTCGGTGGGCGTGCTTTCGAACCTGTTCCCGATGACGGTGGCGGTCTACAACTGGGTGATGGACATCAAGGCAAGCAAGACGGCCCGTGGCAGCTGAATCTCGCTCTCACGCTACGGCGCCGGCTGCGTCCGCCGGCACGTCGGAGCCCGTGCGCTACTCGGATTTGCTGTGGCTCGCGCTCGCGGTCCTGATATTCATCGGCACGGGTCTCGGCACCCGAGCCCCCTGGCCAGCAGATGAGCCTCGTTTCGCGCTCATCGCGCGAGACATGGTCCATGGCGGCGACTGGCTGTTCCCGCGCATAGGCGGCGATCTCTATCCCGACAAGCCACCGGTGTTCTTCTGGCTGCTCAGCGTCGGGTACTGGCTGACGGGGTCGCTCCGCGCTTCATTCCTCATTCCTTCGTTCATCGCCGCATGCACCGTCGTTGGCCTCGTGTACGACCTGGCGCGTCGAGTCACCAGCCGGGCCGCGGGGCTGGCGGCTGCGCTAACTCTCGCGTGCAGCGTGCAGTTCTTGATGACGATGCGCGGGGCGCAGATCGACCCGACGTTGTGCGGGCTCGTCACGCTGTCTCTCTACGGCTTGCTGAGGCATCTGTTGTTTGGGCCGGCCTGGGGCTGGTACTTCGTGGGCGGCGTCGCTGCGGGTGTCGGCGTAGTTACGAAGGGCGTTGGGTTCCTCCCGCTGCTGGTGTTGCTGCCTTATGCGGTGATGCGTGCGCGCGGATTCAACGGGCTTGCGCGACCTGCTGCCGCCGGCTGGCGGTGGTGGCTCCTGGCATTGGGGTTTCTGCTCGGCGTTGCCGTATGGCTGGTGCCGATGCTGCTTGCGGTGGCTACGCGTAACGACCCCGCGTTAACGGCGTACCGCGATGAGATTCTGTTCAAGCAGACCGTCCATCGTTATGCGGCTGCCTGGCATCACGTGGAGCCCTGGTACTACTTCATCGTCAGCGTCATTCCGACGTTGTGGTTGCCTTTGAGCTTGCTGCTGTTCTGGCTTGTGCCGCGATGGAAAGCTGCCTTTCGCGAGCGGGATGGCCGAGTCTGGCTGCCACTGGCGTGGGCGCTGCTCGCCTTGCTGTTCTTCTCGCTGAGCACGGGTAAGCGGGGGGTCTATCTCTTTCCCGCGCTTCCCGCCGCAGCGTTGGCTGCCGCACCGTACTTGCCCGAGTTGTTCAAACGCCGTGGCATCCAGTGGGCAAGCGTGGTGCTGGGTGGCGTGCTCGCGCTCGGAGCTTTGGCGGTGTTTGGTATGAGCGTGGCGGGGCACGCGAAGCTGCTCGCCCAGCTTTCCTTGCTGGGCATCGAGTCGCTCACGCCCATTGCCGTTCTGGCGTTCGCTGCGTTGATAACCTGGGTTATTGCCGCCTGGAAGCGGCCGCTGCTTGCATGGCCTGCGGTTCTCGCATCCATTGCGGTCGTCTGGTCGTACGGCATTACGCCACGCATAGATGGCGAGCGCTCGGCGCGCACGTTCATGGAACACGTGTTGGCACAGGTACCGCAGGGCACGGATTTCGCGCTGATGGGCTACAAGGAGCAGTTCCTCCTGTATCTCGACCGGCCGGTGGTGAACTTCGGGCACGCTCGCTGGCGCGAGGGAGAACAGGAGGCGTACGACGCTTCGGCATGGCTCAACGCCAAAGCCGGGCGCGTATTGCTGGTTCCGGAAACTGCAGTCAAAGCCTGCTTCGAGCATGCCGAGCGAGTTCAGGCCGGTGTTTCCAGCGGCGACCAGTGGCTGCTGGTCAGTGGCAAGGCGGAGGAGGAGTGCGCGGCCCGCGGCGAGAATGGTCGCGCCATTCGATATTCACCTCCAGTGTTTGCCGGAAGTTAGCGCTTATACGTACGTCCGTTCGAGGGCCAGTGGTGCCTAACTCGAATTCGAACATGAAGTTAGCTTGTTTTCCTGCATAGCTGTGCGAGAATCCCTCGCAATCGTCGGAAAATAGAGACTGTGAAGTGTGTCGTGCGTCGTGGCGAATTGTCGCCCGCCTGCGAGACTTCACGTCCGCTTTGGGGAGAGATCGCACCGGATGTCGAATCTGCCGCCCGATAAAACATCGGAGTTCACGGCGTCGGACATCTTGTCCGCGGACGCATGGAGTGGCCGCACCGCCAGACCCGTGCTCGGACTCGACGTCGCGTGTACCAAGATCGCTGTCGACTTCCAGAACATGCGCCGCCCTGCGGTGGACGAGACTATTCGGCGCAATCTCGAGCTCCTGCGCGAAGCCACTTCCAGCGATTGCGCCTTCGCCGCCATCTACGACACCGAAGCACCCACCACGGTCCAGGACATCCAGGTCGCCCGAAGCGCGTTCGCCCAGTGCCGGCCCGAGGCGCTTCGCGGTGAGAACATGGAGCGCTTTACCTGGCTGAAGGGCCGCTCCGAGCACTTGCGGCTGTCGGAGCTGCGTGACACCACCGCACCCCGACGCGAACAGATGGCCGAGGCGCAGAGGTTCTCCGAGCTGCAGATAGGCTCGGCCATGCTCGTATCGTTTCGGGTGCAGGGGAAGCCGGCTGGCTTTCTGGGCCTGGCCCACGACCTCCCGCGCGGTGCGTGGGACGTCAACCTGCAACTCATGCTCAAGCTTATTGGCACCAGCCTCGCCACGGGGCTGGAGCGCATTCGAATCGAGACGCGGCTGGCCAAGCTGGAAGAGCGCGTCACGCTCTCGCAGCTCGCCGCGAACGACGGGCTTTGGGACTTCGACGTCGAGAGCAACGAGGTGTATTTCTCGCCCCGCTGGAAAGCCATGCTGGGCTACGGCGACGAGGAGATGCGCGGCTCGCCAGACTGGCGGAGCCTGGTGCATCCGGACGATCTGTCGCGTGTGCAGTCCTCCATCCGCGATCACGTTGCCGGCAAGACCACGATTTTTGAAAGCACTCACCGCATGCGCCACCAGAATGGCGAGTGGCGATGGGTGGTGAGCCGCGCGCATGCACGCGTCGACAAGCATGGCCGACTGCTGAGGCTGGTTGGCGTGGAGCTCGACGTCACCGAGCGCAAGATTTACGAAGAGGCGCTGTTCCGCGAGAAGGAAAGCGCGCAGATCACCCTGCAGTCGATCGGTGATGGCGTCATCACGACGGATGCCACGTCGACCATCGACTACATCAATCCGGTGGCTGAAGAACTTACCGGTTGGCGGCTGGAAGATGCGATGGGGCGCCCGGTCGAGGAAATCTTCCGCGCGTTCCATGAAGAGACGTGCGAGCCGTTAGAGAATCCGCTCAGCGTTTCCATTCGGCGCATTCGGCCTATCAAGTCCGTGCGTCCGATGCTGCTGATTCGGCGCGACGGTAACGAACTGTATGTAGAGAGCACGGCGGCACCTATTCGTGATGGCGCGGGCCATGTGGCCGGCGGCGTGCTGGTGTTCCATGACGTTAGCGAATCTCGCGAGTTGAATCGCCGGCTTTCGTATCACGCGAGCCATGACTTGCTGACGGGCCTGGTGAATCGCCGTGAGTTCGAGGCTCGCCTGGAACGCGCTTTGAAGAGCGCCAAGGCACGCGAGGCGTCCTACGCACTGTGTTACCTCGACATCGACCAGTTCAAGATCGTCAACGACACGTGCGGCCACAGCGCCGGCGACGCGTTGCTTGGGCAGGTGGGTGCGCTTCTGAAGTCCAAGGTGCGATGGCGGGACACGCTGTCGCGGCTGGGTGGCGACGAGTTCGGCATCCTGCTGGAGAGCTGTTCTCTGGATGAGGCCATGCGTACGGCCGAGGCGCTGCGCGAAGCCGTGCGTAACTTCCGCTTCACGTGGGAAGACCGCGTGTTCCGGTTGGGCGCGAGCATCGGCGTGGTGCCCATCTCGGCGGACAACGAAGATTTCGCTTCAATTCTCTCCGCGGCCGACAGTGCGTGTCAGGCAGCGAAAGAGGGTGGTCGCAACCGCGTGCACAGCTTCGCGGAAAACGACATCGAGCTCATGCGCCGCCGTCGCGAGATGCAGTGGGCCGCGCGCATCAACGCAGCGTTGGAGGAAGGGCGGTTCGAGCTGTTCCGCATGGAGATCAAACCGCTGCAGCGGGTGGATTACGGGCAGCACTACGAACTGCTCATCCGTCTGCGTGACGAGGGCGGGCGCATCGTGGCGCCGAACGATTTCATCTCAGCGGCCGAGCGCTATGGCATTACGCCTGCGATCGACCGGTGGGTTATCGAGAATGCGTTCCGCTGGCTCGTGTCCGAGGCGGACGAGCGCGAGAAGCTCGAAATGTGCTCGATCAATCTCTCCGGCCAGAGCCTGGGCGACGACAAGTTCCTGCCGTTCGTCATCGACCAGTTCCATCGCAGCGGGCTGGATGCTTCCAAGATTTGCTTCGAAATCACCGAGACGGCGGCCGTGGCGAGCTTCTCTCAGGCGAACCGGTTCATCCAGGCACTGAAAGAGCTCGGCTGCAAGTTCGCGCTGGACGACTTCGGCACGGGCCTCTCGTCGTTCGGCTACCTCAAGCACTTCCCGGTGGATTTCCTGAAGATCGACGGCAGCTTCGTGCGCGAGATTCTTCGCGACCCCATCGATCGCGAGATGGTCCGCTCGATCAACGAGATCGGCCACCTCACCGGCAAACAGACGATCGCCGAGTTCGCCGAGAACGCCGAGATCATCCAGATGCTGACCAGCCTCGGCATCGACTACGCCCAGGGCTACGGAGTTGCGCAGCCCCAGCGAGTGCTAAAGTCGGCGGTGGCTTAAGCAAGTGGTGCTCGCACAGCGAATATCTGGATGCACGCGAAGCGAGGCGGCTCGACGAGAGGTCTAAGGCGGGGCGCGAGATAAGTCCGTGCGAGATAGAAGTCAACGCGACACCGTGAGTGACGTCTTCAGCCGCCCGGCGACTGAGGGCTCCGGTCGGGTTCTTATGCCGCGACGGTAAATTCCAACCGCATCGATAAATCAATCGCCCGCACATGCTTGGTGATCGACCCAACAGACACGTAGTCCACTCCGGTAAGCGCGATATCCCGCACCGTCGCGAGCGTGACGCCGCCGGACGCTTCCAGCTTCACCGGATGCGCATGCGCCCGATTTCGCGCCACTGCGGTTCGCATATCCGCATGCGAAAACTCATCCAGCATCACAGTGTCCGGACGGGCAGCGAGCGCACGCTCGAACTCATCGAGCGATTCCACTTCCACCTCGACCTTCAGTCCAGGCGACGTGCGTCGCGCAGTGGCGACCACCGCGCCGATGGAGCCCGCCGTGGCAATGTGATTTTCCTTCACGAGCACCATGTCATAGAGACCGATGCGGAGATTGCTGGCGCCCCCGCACACCACGGCGTACTTCTGCGCGGTGCGCAGGCCCGGCAGCGTCTTGCGCGTATCGAGAATCGTGCAGCCGGTTCCTTTCACTGCTTCGGCATAACGATGTGCTTCAGTGGCCGTGCCAGACAGCAGCTGAAGAAAATTCAGCGCGGTTCGTTCACCCGTGAGGATGGGCCGGGCAGGCCCTGAGATCTCGAACAACACGTCATCCGCCGCAACCTCTGCGCCGTCATCCACGTGCCACGTGAGACTAACGGTGGGATCGAGTTGTTTGAACGTCTCAACCACCCACGCCTTGCCGCATACCACAGCGTTTTCACGTGTGATGACACGCCCGCGAGCACGCTGACCGGACGGAACGAGATTGGCGGTGACATCGCCAGCCCCCACATCCTCACGGAGTGCGGTCTGGACCTGAAGGGCAAGATCGTGCGGCAGCGGGCTCATCGTGTTCAAATCTTAAAGCAAAAAGGCCCGGGAGTGCCGGGCCTTTCCGCACGCTGAAAGCGTCGGTGCCGAATCAGAACGGCAGGCCGTGCGTCGTGGCAGCCATGCACATGATCATGGGAATCGACAGGACGAAGTTCGTGCGCGAGGCGAGCAGCGCCACCTTGCGGGCCTTCGCCTTTTCCTCGTCCGTGGCGGGCTTGAGGCCGAGAATCTTCTTCTGGTTCGGCCAGATGAGCCCCCACACGTTCAACAGCATGATGGTGCCGAGCCAGGCACCGATGCCGATGCTCAGCGTCGAGCGATCGCCCGAGCCGGCACCGAGCGTGAACGCGGGAACGAAGCGCGGGCCCAGCAGCCAGGCGCCTGCAAGCCAGGTGACCAGTGCTGACCAACGGAACCAGAACAACGCCGGGGGCGCGATGTACTTGGTGACGCCAGCGCCGCCCGGGCCGCCCTTGTCCGCGGCAGCCACGGCGAGGCCCGGAACCTGTACGGCGTTGAAGTAATAGAGCAGACCGATCCAGAAAACGCCGGCGACGATGTGCAGCCAGCGCGCGAACGCGAGTTGATTGAAAGCGAAGCCACCGCTGACAGCGACGGCGAGGATCACGGCAAGGACGATGCCGAGAATCAGAGAATGACGATGATTAAGAAGTGGGTTCATGGTGGCCTCGAGCTCCCCGGGACATTGCGGAATCGCCGCTCAAGTTCTTGTTCTCACGGGCCTGAGCGGTCATTTGCGGGCTGGAAGAATAGGCGAGCACCCCCCATAATTCAACGCCGCGCTAGAGGTAAGGCCGTCGGCGTGAATCATTCCTGTCTGCGGGCGCCGCCGCTTCGGTACGCTTGCCGCCGCCGATGAGCGAACCGATGCAGCATTCTTCCGATCCCCGGGCGGCCGCTCCGCCGTCTCCCTGCATTAACGTGTGCGTGCTGGACGGGGCGGGGCTGTGCCTGGGCTGCCTGCGCACCGGGGATGAGATCGGCCGCTGGCGGCACCTGAGCGCCCCGGAGCAATGGCGGCTCCTCGACCGGCTCGAAGAGCGCCGCAACTTACGCATCGGTGGCCCGGCAAGCCCACCTCCGACCCCGCCAAGCGAGGAATCCCGATGAAAGCTGACTTCGCGCCAACCGCTGACGCCGCCCGCACAGTGCGAACCGCAAGCCGGCTCGTCTCTTTCGTCTTCGCCACGACTTCTCTGGTCGCCCTCTGCGGCTGCGCCATGGCGCTGTTAAATGGCGCTTCAGGCGGCGGCGGGTCGACCACCAGCTCTTCCCCGTCCCCCGCCAGGCGACCGGCGTCCCAGATTGCCGCGGATGACGCCATAACCGCCGCCGTTCGGTCCAGACTGGGCACAAATCCGGCCCTGAAGCCTTTCAATCTCGCCGTGGATACCCACGATGGGGTAGTGACCCTCCGGGGTCAGGTGGCTAAGGTTGAACAGCGCAACTACGCGCAGAGCGATGCGCGCGCAGTCAAAGGCGTAAAGTCCGTCGCGAACTTGCTGACGGTGCGCTGAGGCGCCCCCGTTTTTTCGATTTTTCGTGAGGCCAAAGCGATGCAAGCAGTCCAGACGGATGTCGTCGAGAAGATCAAGACGGAGCTCGGCTCGAGCCCGGTGGTGCTGTTCATGAAAGGCACGCCGGACTTCCCCCAGTGCGGCTTTTCCGCGCAGACGGTGGCGGCACTGCGCTCCCTCGGCGCCAAGTTCAAACATGTGAACATCTTCGAGGAGCCGGAGCTGCGTGAAGCGCTCAAGCGCTATTCGAACTGGCCCACGTACCCCCAGCTGTACGTCAAAGGCGAACTGGTCGGCGGGTGCGATATCGCGCTCGAGATGTACCGGAACGGTGAGCTCAAGACGCTGCTTCAGGAAGCAGGCGCGGCGGGCTGACCGTCGCTCCACGCCCTCTCTCAGCCGCCCGGCGACTGAGGGCTTCCGGCGTTGAGGTCAAGCCGCCATTCGCAAAACCGGCTTGATCGTTTCGCCGTGCTCCATGTCGCGGAACGCTTCCGCAATGTGGTCGAACGCGTAGAAGCGCATCAGCCTGTCGAAGGGCAGTCGCCCCTGCCGGTAGTAGTCCACCAGCATCGGAATGAATATTTGAGGCGCGGCGTCACCGCCGAGAATGCCTTGAAGCCTCCGCCCCGTGGCGAGCATGGGAAACATGCGGGGTGCACGTGATCGCGAGCGGTCCAGCCGTTCACCTGCAGATGTTTGAACAGCCAGATCCCATTCTGCTTCACGCAAATGTCAGTGCGCGTCCCGATGCCGAACACGAA
>JBDTUL010000180.1:0-10423 GCA_040007735.1 Gammaproteobacteria bacterium
GATCCTTGTCTGCCCCGGTGCTAAAGGCTCGTCCGGGTGGTCCGCGGTGTTTCACACGGCGCGTCTGGCCGGCACGGCGCCGAAGGCGATGATCTTCAATGAGATGACTACGAAGATCGCGCTTGGATGCGTGGTGATGCGTGTGCCCTCCATTACCGACCTCGACCGCGACCCCCTCGAACTCATTGAGACTGGCGATTGGGTGAAAGTCGACGCCGACCAAGGCATCGTCGAGATCCGCAAGGCCACTGCGGCACGCCCCGCCTAGGGAGAACGACCCAGTTCCGTCGCCGCGAACCAAGGGCCCGGATCCTTTTGTGCGTCGCCCTTGTAACACGCGGGGCAATCGCAGGGTTCTGCGGTATTGACTCTAACGTGAGTAAGGCCTCGAATCACACCATCGCCCTGATCGAAGCACGGGAGCAGTGCTCGCATGTAGGTCGGGTCGCGACGCTCGAACAAAAGCCACGTCGCGTGTGAAACGAGGTCCGCTGCTTGCAGCAGAGCACTCGCAATCGCATCACACAGGTCCGTCAGGATTCGATGTCGCATCTGCGCGGGCACTTTTCTCCAGAACTCCCGGCCGCTGCGAATTTCCGACGCGTGAAATGTGATGGGCGGGTGATCGGGGAAGTATTTCTCCTGCACAGCGTCGATCGCCTTAGCAAGGAAGTAAATCTGCCGTTCGAAAAGAGCAATGCCACCCAGAACGAAAAATCGATCGGCCGGCCCGTTTTCGTTGCCGGACTCGTCCAGGTAGAGCAGATACATCGCGAGGCGCTAGTGTGCTGTCCCTCAAATTCGCTCATGAATTCAGTACGCCGAGATGGCTGAATTCGCGAGCATTTATGGGCGAAACAAATTCAAGGAATCTGCGGGACAGGACACTAGACAGCAAAACGGCCCGCCAAGGGGCGGGCCGTTTGAGTAAAGGCAACCGGCATCTTGTGAGTCGCAGAAAAGGCAACCCGCCAGTCGCAGGGCGAATTCTCAACGACGAACACTCTCGCGTCAACCTCATTCATGAACTGTTCGTCGCCGTCCCTGCTTTGCAATGCGCCCCTCGCACATCCTACGCACGCCTCGAGTACGGAGAAACTCTCCGCACAAAAAGAATTTTTCCGAAACTCGCCAATGACTTGCATCAGCGCCAATTTGCGTTGGCAGGTGATGACTGCGATGCGTGCATCGCCGCGAGCTCGTACTTATGTGACGCGAAATCCAGCGCTGGAAAATTCCGTGCGCCAGTCTCCCATGCCGAGGAAACGCGGACTAGGGAATCGCCTTCTCGCTAACCATCGTCAGCACGTCATACAGCGCCACCTGTTCGCCGTTCTGGTTAGTAATCTCAGTATCCCAACGCACTTCCCCATACCCGTTAGCCGGGCGCAGAGATTTTTCCTTACACGTAAGCCGCACCTTGATGCGATCACCCGGCTTAACAGGCTTGAGAAACCGCAAATTATCGAGCCCGTAGTTGGCCAGCACGGGCCCATACGCCGGCTCCACAAACAACCCCGCCGCGGCTGAAACCAAAAAGTACCCATGCGCCACCCGCCCGCCAAACAGCGGGTTGCGCGCCGCATCCGCCTCGCTCATGTGGGCGTAAAAATGATCCCCCGACAATTCCGCAAACCGCTCGATATCGGCAATGGTGACTTCCCGCTCACCCGAGAAAAACGTATCCCCAATGGCCAGCTCATGAAACGGCTTCCGAAACGGATGCACGCCCGGATCCTTAGGACGCGCGCCGCGCATCCACCGCCCCGTCACGGCGGCGATAGTGTCCGGAGACCCCTGAATGGCAGTCCGCTGCATGTAGTGCATCACGCCGCGAATGCCTCCCATCTCCTCGCCGCCGCCAGCGCGCCCAGGCCCGCCATGCACGAGATGGGGGAGCGGCGACCCATGCCCCGTGGATTCCTTCGCACAATTGCGATTCACCACGAGAATGCGGCCGTGATAGGGCGCAAGCCCAATCACCAGATGCGCCGCGACTGCGTCATCCGCGCTGAATACTGAGCTAACGAGACTGCCACCCCCCCGCCGCGCAAGCGCAATGGCATCGTCCGCATCCTTGTAAGGCACCACGGTGCAAACCGGCCCGAACGCTTCCACCTCGTGAATTGCCGTGGCAGCAGCGGTATCCGCGCAATACAGCAACGTCGGCGGAATGAACGCGCCCTTCTCACTGTCCGCGCCAACGAGCGAAGACCCCGCCTCACCTGCAACGCCGTTACCGGCGCCAAACGCACCCGAGCCCCCAAACACAACCTTTGCTTCGCGCTCCAGACGCGCTATCTGCTCCCGAACCTCGCGCCGCTGCGCCAGCGAAGCAACGGGCCCCATCCTGACATTCTCCAGCCGCGGGTCGCCGACAACGATCTTGCCAAGCGCAGCCCGCAACGCCTCAATCACCGCATCGCTCGCCGACGCGGGCACGATCGCCTTGCGAATGGCCGTGCATTTCTGCCCCGCCTTGGCCGTCATCTCGCGCACCACTTCGCGCACGAACAGATCGAACTCCGGCGTGCCGGCAATCGCATCCGGCCCGAGAATCGATGAGTTGAGCGAGTCCGTCTCGGCGGTGAAGCGCACCGAGTTCGCAATGACATTCGGATGCTTGCGAAGCGCCGTCGCCGTGCTCGCCGATCCGGTAAACGCCACTACGTCCTGGCAGCTCAAGTGATCGAACAGGTCGCCCGCGCTTCCGCAGATGAGCTGAATCGAGCCTTCCGGAAGAATCCCCGACTCGACGATGCGCCGGACGACGAGCTCCGTCAGATAAGACGTGGCGGTGGCGGGCTTGACCACAGCAGGCATGCCTGCGATGAGCGCGGGCGCCAGCTTCTCGAGCATGCCCCACACCGGAAAGTTGAATGCATTGATGTGCACGGCCGCGCCTTCGAGCGGCGTGCAGATGTGCTGACCCACGAACGTGCCGGTCTTCGACAGCGCCTCGACAGAGCCATCCACATAAACGCGATTGTTGGGCAGCTCGCGCGTGCCCTTGCTCGCAAACACGAACAGCGTGCTGATGCCGCCGTCGATGTCCACCAACGAATCGGATTTCGTGGCCCCCGTGGCGTACGACAGCGCGTAGAACTCTTCCTTGTGATCGTTGAGATACTTCGCCAGGCTCTTGATGAGCGCGGCCCGCTCGTGAAACGTCATCGCGCGCAGCGCCGGGCCACCAATGCGCCGTGCGTGATCGAGCATTCCGCGAAAATCGATGCCTTCGGAGGACGCCTGGGCAATCACCGCGCCGGTGGTGGCGTCCCGAAGCAGCGCCCCTTCGCGGCCGCCTTCGTACCATTGCCCAGAAACGTAGCTCTTCAATCGCATGTTGATCCGCCTATGTAGTCCGCGCGATGCCGCGCTCTGTGTTCCATTTCGCAAACGTGCTGCTGCTGGTTGCGAGGCCAGTCAGCAACGCAGCGGGCGCCCAGTATTGCGGCCCCTGCTGCCGCTCGTACTTTCGAACCGCGTCGTAGACCGCACGCGCGCCAACCGTGTCTGCATAAAACATTGGGCCGCCGCGCGTACGCGGAAAGCCGTAGCCATTCACCCAGATGACGTCGATGTCTGCCGACGAGGCAGCGATGGTTTCTTCGAGAATGCGCGCGCCTTCGTTGACCAGCGCATAGATGCAGCGCTCCACGATTTCTGTGTCGGTGATGTCCCGCTGCAGAACATTCAGGCGTTTCGCTTCAGCACGGATCAACGTTTCCACCTCCGGGTCGGGCCGCCGCTCGCGCGCCTCACCTTCGTAGGTGTAATAGCCTTTGCCGGTTTTCTGCCCGAACCGGCCGAGCTCCGCCAGCATGTCGGCGACGCGGAAATAGCGCGGATCGGTGGGCAGATCTTTGCGTTCCTGCCGCACGCGATAACCGACGTCAAGGCCTGCTAGATCTCCGACGGCGTTCGGACCCATGGCCATGCCCCACGCTTCCAGCGCGCGGTCGATACGTTCTGGCGAGGCACCTTCCAGCAACATGAGCTGACTCTCGCGCCCATACGCATAGAGCATGCGGTTGCCGACGAAGCCAAAGCAGTTGCCGACCACGACGCCAATTTTCCCGATGCGCCTGGTCACCGCGAGCGTTGTGGCGAGCGCGGGACGACACGTCGCGCTCCCCTTCACCACTTCGACCAGTCGCATGATGTTGGCGGGGCTGAAGAAGTGCATGCCCACCACGTCTTCGGGACGCTTCGTGACACTTGCGATAGCATCGACGTCGAGCGTGGAAGTGTTCGTGGCCAGCACCGCGCCGGGCCGGCATACGGCATCCAGCTTGCGAAACACATCCTGCTTGACGGACATGCTTTCAAAAACCGCCTCGATGACGAAGTCCGCATCGGAGGCTGCCGCCAGATCCGTGCTCTGTTGAACGCGCGCGCGCGCTTTGGCTGCGGCGTCCGCCGTCAGGCGGCCTTTTTTGACCGAGCCGTCGAGAGTGGTCTGAATACGCGCGACACCTGCTTCAAGCGCCTTCGGTTGCAAATCGATCAGCGTGACGTCGAGGCCGCTGGTGATGCAACTGACCGCGATGCCTGATCCCATGGTTCCGGCGCCGAGCACCGCGATGCGCTGTACGCGACGCTCCTGCCCCGGCTCTGCGTCGGGGCGCTTCGAGCCGCGCTCCGCGAAAAACAGATGCCGCAGGGAGGCCGACTGCGTCGACTTGCGGCATTCCTCGAACAACTCGCGGGAGCGGACATTGCCCGCATCGAACGAGAGCGTTGCTGCCGCCTCGACGCACTGGATGATTCGCTCAACTGCCTCGAGCTTCCGCGCAGCGCGCGGCAGACCCTTGCGGTAAGCGGCAAAGAGTTCCGCATTGAGCGAGGCGGCGTCTGGAAGAGCGCGGTCTCTCAGACGCACGGGTGCGGCCCCGGACGCAATCAGCTCACGCGCATAGGCGATCGCCGCTTCGACGATATCCGCATCCGCCGGCAGCGCGCGATCGATGAGGCCCTGAGACTGCCCTTTCGCAAAATCGATGGGCTCGCCGGACGTCATCATGTCCAACGCCGCTTTCGCACCCACCACGCGAGGCAAGCGCTGCGTGCCGCCGGCACCCGGCAGCAAGCCCAACTTCACTTCGGGTAACCCGAGCTGCACATCCGGCGTAGCGCAACGATAGTGGCTGGCCAGCGCGGTTTCGAACCCACCGCCCAGCACCGCGCCGTGAAGCACGGCGATGACCGGCTTGCGACAGGATTCCAGACGGGTGAGCACTTCAGGCAGTAAGGGCTCGCGATGGGCCTGATCCATCTCGCGAATATCCGCGCCGGCGATGAAATTACGCCCGGCCCCATGCAGGACGATGGCCTTGACGGACTCATCCTCGTCCGCTTCCACGGTCGCTTTCAGCAGGCCGGCACGCACCGCCTGCGAAATGGCATTGACGGGGGGGTTCTCAATGACGATGAGCGCCACGGAATCGCGGCGCTGAAGGGTAATCGGATCGCTCATGAACGCTTTACTCACGAAGTATCTTGAAGACCCGGCATCATGCCCTGCGGGCGGCATTTTCGGGACGACCTTTTGTCCGCCGATGCATCAAGCCACCGCGTACGGTGTTCCTGGCGAACTCGAGAGCTATCGACCTGTGAAACAGGGGGGTCGCTTCTGCGTAAACGCCGCCACGCCCTCGGCATAATCCGCCGACTGCCCCAGCTCACGCTGGTAGTCCCGCTCCACGTCGAGCTGCTGCTCGAGCGAGCGCCCACCAGCGCTGTAAATGGCCTCTTTCGTGCGCGCCAGCCCCCGCGTCGGGGCCGCCGCAAGTTGTATCGCAAGCTGGTCAACCGCCGCCGCGAACTCGGCATCCTCCACACACCGCCAGATCAGCCCCCACTGGGCTGCCTGTTCCGCGCCCAGTTTCTCGCCGAGGAACGCAAGCCCCATCGCCCGAGCCGTGCCGACCAGCCGTGGCAAGCTCCACGTGCCGCCCGAATCCGGCACGAGCCCCAGTTTCGAGAAGGACTGGATGAAACTCGCCGATTTCGTGGCGACCACGAGGTCGCACGCCAGCGCGATGTTGGCGCCCGCACCGGCCGCCACCCCATTCACCGCCGCAATGACGGGCTTGGGCAGGTTGCGCAAGGCCAGCACGAGGGGTTTGTAGCGCAGCTCGATGGATTCACCGAGATCCGTCTTCGCGCCGCCGGGCGCCACGGCGCGGTCGCCCAGGTCCTGCCCTGCGCAGAATCCACGCCCCGCCCCGGTGAGCACGAGCACGCGGCATTCCTCGCTATCCCGAACATGCTCGAGCGCCTGTTTCACCTCGCCATGCATCTGCACGTTGAAGCTGTTCAGGCGGTCCGGCCGATTGAGCGTAAGACGCGCCACCCCTGCGGTGACTTCGAAAAGAATGGTCTCGTACGCCATGGTTATTTCTCGTCGTAAGTGATCTCGATCTCCGGAGTCTTCGCATGCGCCTGGCACGCGAGGATGAAGCCCTGCTCCAGCTCCCAGTCTTCGAGCGCGTAATTTTGCGCGAGGTCCACTTTGCCGCTCACGAGCTTGGTGCGGCACGTGGAGCACACGCCGGCCTTGCAGGAATACGGCAGCTCGATGCCCGCGCGGGCGGCGGCATCGAGAATGGTTTCCTCGCCCGTGATCATGTTGAACGTTCGCCTGCGGCCATCCAGCACCAGCGCGACGCGCGTTTCGTTTGCAGCGGTGGCGGGCTGAGCGGACGTGGCGCCTGTCGCCGTGGCAGACCCAGGCACTGCGGTTGCCGTTTCGCCTCGGGCGTCGGAATCTTCGCCGTGAATTCGATCCGGCGGCACGCCCACTTGCTTCAGCGCGCCCGTAACGTCATCGATGAGCGCCTGCGAGCCGCACACAAAATAGCCTTGCACGGTCTGGGGATCGAAGAGCTTCCCGGCGAGCGCACCGACCTTGGCGCCGTCGAGGGGACCGGTCAGCAGCTCGGCTTCGTCCGCTTCCCGATTCGTGACGAAACTCAGCGAGAGCCGATCGAGGTGCCGGTCTTTCAGCGCGAGCAGTTGTTCGAGCGGCTCGGCGTGCTCGCCTTCCTGCGTGCCGTAGAAGACCAGCACACGATCCGCAGGCGCGCTGCCGAGCAGTCGTTTGATGATGGACAGCGCGGGGACGATTCCGCCTGCCGCCGCGAAAGCTACATTCGTGTTGCTCAGATGCATTTGAAATAGTCGAACGGTTCGAGACAGGCGGTGCACTTGTAGTGCGCCTTGCAAGGCGTGGAGCCGAACTCGCTGACGCGCTCGGTGGAGACACTGCCGCACCTGGGGCACGCCACCTTGAGATCGCCGAACAGACGCCGCGGACTGCCCACGGCTTGCGCCGGCGGCGCGATGCCGAAGGACACGAGCTTTCGCTTTCCCTCGGCACTCAACCAATCGCTGGACCACGCCGGGGACAACACGTTATCGACCACCGCATGCTCGAAGCCGGCGCGATTCAGTGCACGCTCGACGCTGCCGCGAATGACTTCGGTTGCCGGGCATCCCGAATACGTCGGCGTGAGGCCTACATGCAGCTCGTCGTCGGCGTTCCAGCGCGCATACCGAACGATGCCGAGATCGACGATGCTCAGGATCGGGATTTCCGGATCCTGCACGCCCTCGAGCACGCGCCAGACCTCAGATTCGCGGGTTTGCGCCATGACGGCTACCACGAAGCACCCGGATACGCCCGGTGCAGAAACTGCATCTCCGCCAGCAGATAGCCGAGATGTTCTGTGTGTTCACCACGCTTGCCATGCCATGAGTACGGCACGTCCGCAGGGCGCTTCAAAGTAGCCTCTCGAAGCACTTCATCGATGCGCGCTGACCAGCGCGCTTCCAGATCGGACAGCTCCGGCGCGACGCCTGCGGCAGCCATCTCGCGATCGACTTCGTCCGCAGCGAAGAATTCGCGTGTGAAGCGCCAAAGATCGTCGAGGGCTGACTGCACTCGCTTGTGGCTTTCCTCCGTGCCATCGCCGAGTCGCACGACCCAGCTGGCGCTGTAACGAAAGTGATAACGCGTTTCCTTGACCGCTTTCGCTGCGACTTCCGCCAGCCGTGCATCGGATGAGCCCAGCAGGGACTCGAACAGTTCGAGCTGAAACGCATCGACCAGCATCTGCCGGACGATGGTGCGGCCGAAATCGCCGTTGGGCTGCTCGACGAGCGCGAGATTCAGGAAATCCGAGCCGTCCCGCGACATGGCCAGCTGATCTTCGGTGCGGCCGAGCCCTTCGAGCTCCCCAGCGTAGGTCAGCAGGTATCTCGCCTGACCCACGAGGTCGAGCGCGGTGTTGGCCAGCCCCAGATCTTCTTCGAGTGCGGGAGCGTGGCCCACCCATTCACCAAGCCGCTGGGCCAGCACCAGACTCGTGTCACCGAGCCGCAGCACGTATCGCAGGCGCGCGCTCACAGGTTTTTTACCTCATCCGGAATTGCATAGAACGTGGGATGGCGATAGACCTTGTCTCGCGCCGGCTCGAACAGCGAGTCGGAATCAGCCGGGTCCGATGCAGTGATGTCGGTGGACTTGACCACCCAGATGCTCACGCCTTCCTGGCGCCGCGTGTAGACGTCGCGCGCGTGCTCGACGGCCTGGCGCGCATCCACCGCGTGCACGCTACCGACATGTTTGTGTTCGAGGCCCGAGCGGGCGCGGATGAACACTTCGAACAGGGGCCACTCTTGATTCGACATGGAATGATTCCTCAGGCCGCGCGTGAGACGCGCTGGCGTTGTTTTTCGGCGTAAGCCACGGCGGCCTCGCGCACCCAGCGGCCTTCTTCGTGGGCTCTCTGGCGGGCTTCCAGCCGTTCACGATTGCACGGCCCATTGCCCTTCAACACGTTCTGGAATTCGCTCCAGTCGATGGCGCCAAACTGGTAGTGCTGGGTCGCCTCGTCGAATTTCAGATCCGGGTCCGGAACTTTCAGGCCGAGAAATTCAGCCTGCGGCACGGTAACGTCGATGAAGTGCTGGCGCAGCTCGTCGTTCGTGAAGCGCTTGATCTTCCAGCGCATGGACTGCGCGGTGTGCTTCGATTCCGCATCGTTCGGGCCGAACATCATGAGCGACGGCCACCACCAGCGGTTCAGCGCGTCCTGCGCCATGCGCCGCTGTTCCGGCGTGCCGCGCGCGAGCGTCATCATGATCTCGAAGCCCTGGCGCTGGTGAAAGCTCTCTTCGCGGCAGATGCGCACCATGGCGCGCGCATAGGGGCCATACGAGCAGCGGCAGATGGGAATCTGATTCATGATCGCGGCGCCGTCGACCAGCCAGCCGATGGCACCAACGTCCGCCCAGGTAGGCGTGGGGTAGTTGAAGATGCTCGAATACTTCGCGGTGCCGGACAGCAGCTGCGCCATCATCTGGTCGCGCGAGATGCCCAGCGTTTCGGCTGCACTGTACAGATACATGCCGTGGCCACCCTCGTCCTGCACCTTGGCGATGAGCACGGCCTTGCGCCGGAGCGAGGGGGCGCGGGTGATCCAGTTGCCTTCGGGAAGCATGCCGATGATTTCGGAATGGGCATGCTGGGAAATCTGGCGGATGAGCGTGTGCCGGTAGGCTTCCGGCATCCAGTCCTTGGGCTCGATCTTGTCGTCCGCATCCACCTTCGCCTGGAAGTGGGTTTCGAGCGAGGCGGCATCCGCCTTCACTTCATGAAGCGCGTCTTTACCGAGCGAATCGAGGCCCTGTGTGTACACGCACGTCTCCAGGTTGAACAGGCACGGGCAATGTGACACGCAATTCACTCAGGTTCAAGTTTTTTTGTGTCACAATTGCCCCCATGAGTGTCACCCCTGATTCGGATTCCCGCTCCCGCCCGAAGGATCGGCTGGCCTCGGCCACTCACGCCCTGGTCGCCCGATTTCAGCGGCAGCGGCCGGTTCGCAGCGGCTCACTGCTCATTACTTTGCTGGGCGATGCCATCGCGCCGCGCGGTGGCATCGTCACGCTGGGCAGCCTCATTCGCCTGGCGGCGCCGTTCGCAATGCCCGAGCGGTTGGTGCGAACTTCTGTGGGCCGGCTGGCGAAGGAGGGTTGGCTCACCGCCCGGCGTGAGGGCCGCCAGAGTGAATACGTTCTCACAGAGCACGGTCGAAGCCGGTTTGCCGAGGCCACCGAGCGCATTTACAGCCAGGGACCGCAGAGCTGGAACGGGGAATGGACGCTGTTGCTGCTGCCGCCCGGCCCTCGCGCGAAGCGCGAGCACGTGAGAGCGGAAATGCAGTGGCTGGGCTTCGGGCAAATCAGCCCGGGCGTGCTCGCCCACCCCAGCCGCAGCGTGGCTGACACCCGAAGCCAACTGGCCGAGCTTCGCATAGACGGTGGCGTGGTTGTGATGCGCGCCGCCACCGACGGCGCGGCGGATGGCCGACTGCTTCTGGAAACCGGGTGGGATCTGGCCGAGCTCGGCCGC
>JBDTUL010000181.1:0-10412 GCA_040007735.1 Gammaproteobacteria bacterium
GGGCTTGGCGCATGAACGGCACGGCACATCAGCGAGGGCTTGCTCGAAGAGGGGTTGGGAGGCATGTGAAAATGCAGGGATGCATTTTCCCAAGGCCCCCAGGATGGGTCTTACGGCCGGTGCCTCCCAACCCCTCTTCGAGCAAGCCCTCGCTTGCCGCAGCGGTTAAGCGTTCATGCCGTAGTTCAGCGCTAAAGAAGCGCCATTCCTCTTAAGGGTTACAATCAAGCAATGATGAACACTATAGAAAAGATTTCCATAGTCACCGGTGCCAGCAGTGGCATCGGCAAAGCCACCGCCGTGGCGCTGTTTGCCGATGGCTGGAACGTCGTGTTCGCTGGCCGGCGGCTGGATCGGCTGGAACAGGCGATTGTCGAAGCCACCGAGGCACGCCGAGGCCAGGCGCGCGAGGGCGATACAACTCCCCGCGCTCTCGCCGTCCAGACAGACGTAACGAGCCCGGACTCCGTTCGCAACCTGTTCGCACGCACCCGCACCACCTTCGGAAGGCTAGACCTGCTATTCAACAACGCTGGCGAAGACATGTCGCTGGAGACTTGGCGCGCGGTCGTCGACACCAATCTCACCGGCATGTTCCTGTGCATCCAGGAAGCCGTGCGCCTCATGAAAACCCAGACGCCACGCGGCGGTCGAATCATCAACAACGGCTCGATCTCCGCGCAGGTGCCGCGCCACAACTCGATCGCCTACACGGCCACCAAGCATGCGGTCACCGGGCTCACCAAATCGATGGCGCTCGACGGACGGGATTTCGACATCGCCTGTGGTCAGATCGACGTCGGCCGCATCGATAGTGAAATCGGCTCCACCTCCCCGCGCGCGACCGCCAACGTAAACGCGATACCCAAGCTCGATACCCGGCTCGCGGCGCAGGCCGTCCTCAACATGGCGAATCTACCGCTCGCGGCGAACGTGCTGTTCACCACGCTGCTGCCAACGAAGATGCCGTTCGTCGGGCGCGGCTAAACCTTTCGATGCGAGCCCGGGCCCTACAGGCGCAACCGCGCCTGGGCCTCGACCCCACCCCATCAGGTCGCGGCCTCCTCCGGAAGCGGGTACTCGTCGGAATTCTTCACCCAGGCCTTCTGCAGAGAAAAATCCAGGCGCGGTGGCGAGAAGATATCGGCCATCCGATTGCCTTCCGGACCGGGCGCCAGCGCTTCCGAGGTGTGTAAGACGCGCGCCGGAATCATGGTCGCCGAGGGCGCCCCGACCCGGGCATGCTCATCCTCGCGCCAGTCGTTCTTGTTGAGACCCCACGGCCAGCGCAGGTGGTGCAGGTAGTTCCCCGTGAAGACCAACGAACACTGATCGAACTCATAGTGACTGTGCGGCGACATCTTCGTCGTGTCGCGGGCACGGTGACCCGTGGGCGGAAAATTCAGCATGATCGTCGTACAGCGCCAGATCGGGCCCATCTGCCCCGGCGTCCTCTGCCCTCTCTGCAGGTCGTACATCCGCAGCTTGTAGCCTGAAGGCGGCGCCGGCCAGGGCTTGAAGGGCGGGTGTGACGGATCGGGCTGCGCATAGGCCGCGGCATTGGCGCATTTGGCGTTCAGATCGGGCGACTGCGTCGAAAACAGCCGAACCACGCGCCCGCCTTTGGGCAAGGTGATGCTGCTGTCTCCGGGTGGCACGATGAGCAGCTGGTAGCCATCGCCCCGCGCCGACTCTCCTTTGGCCGTGGCTTCAAAGGGTGTGTTGTCGTCAGGCACGACGATCATGTACTCATCCACCTGACCGGCGCGCGAGAAGGTTGCGCCCGGTTTGGCTTCGATCCAGTGGACGATCAGATTCTGGCTGCGGGTGTACCAGCCGCGGCCCGTGGCATCGTCCTCGACCGGGCTGTCCTGGTAGTACAGGCCGTAGCTTACGGGCATCGCGGTGGTGCCGGTCTGCGGAGCGCTCTTCGGCGCCGCCAGCACCGCGCGGGGATCTGACTTGTCGTACATAGGGTTACCGAGGCGCGCCCCCGGCCTCCAGGGTGGATTTCAGATAGTTCGCCAGGCCGCCCAGCTTGAGGATTTTAGCGACCGACTCGGGAATGCGCGGGAACTCGAGCTGGCTGCCCGCGTGGGAGACGACGCCCTTGCCAAGGTCGATCGATATCTCATCGCCCTCGGTAACCGCGTCGTACAGCGCAGGGCATTCGACGATCGGCAACCCGTCGTTGATAGCGTTGCGATAGAACGTGCGGGCGAAGGATGCGGCCACCACTGCCTTGATGCCCAGTCCTTTGATCGCGGTAGAGGCTTGCTCGCGCGCGCTGCCACAGCCGAAATTGCGGCCGGCCACGAGAATATCGAAGGTGCGCAGCTTTGCGGGGAAGCCCTCCCCCAGCATCTCGAACGCGTGCTCCGCGAGCTGCACCGGATCGATGTAGATCAGGTAGCGGCCCGCGATGATGATGTCCGAATTGACGTTGTCGTCGAATTTGTAAATTCGGCCGGAAATCGTTTCTTGCATGTCAGTAGAACTCCCGCGGATCGGAGATCACACCTTTGAGCGCGGATGCGGCCACGGTTGCCGGGCTCGAGAGGTAGATGCTGCTCTTGTTGCTCCCCATGCGGCCCACGAAATTGCGGTTCGCGGTGGAGAGAGACACTTCGCCGTCGGCCATCGTCCCGCCATCGCCCGCACAAGCACCGCACCCAGGGTTCGTCACCAGTGCGCCGCTTTCCATCAGCGTGGCGAGGACGCCGTTGCGCATCGCCTCCAGCATGATCTCCTTCGACCCGGGGGTAACGATCAGTCGTACCCGGGGATCGATCTTGCGTCCCTTCAGGATGTTGGCGGCGACGACGAGGTCCTCGTATTTCCCGTTGGCACAGGAACCCAGGAACGCCTGATCGATGCGAGTGCCCATCACCTCTGTGACCGGCTTCGTGTTTTCCACCTGATGGGGACACGCAATCATGGGAGTGAGCTTCGACAGATCGACTCCGATGTTCTGCTCGTAGACCGCGCCCTCATCCGCGAGCACCGGCTGATAGCTGCCGGCGTCTTTGAGTCGCGGCAGCAGCCACTCGCGCGTTTTCTCATCGGGAGGGATGAAGACGCACTTCGAACCCATCTCCATCGCGAGGTTGGCCATCGTCATGCGCTCGGAAAGGCTCATGTCCGGCAACGCGCTTCCGTAGAACTCAACCGATTTGTATCCGCACCCATCGGCACCGAGCGTGCCTATGAGATAAAGCATCAGGTCCTTCGCACTGACGCCGGCGGCGAAGCGCCCGCTCAGAGTCAGTTTGACCGTGGTCGGCACCTTCATCCACAGCTTGCCGGTCACCCAGACGGATGCGACTTCCGTGTAGCCAATTCCCGAGCCCAGCGCTCCCAACGCCCCGTAGATCGTGCAGTGAGAGTCGGTACCGACGATGAGGTCGCCTGGCTTGACGTGCCCGTGCTCCATCAGCACGAGGTGCGCGATGCCTGCATCGACGTCATAGAACTTCTCGATGCCGTACTCCCGCGCGAAGTTGCGCGAGGTCTGCTGGTCCGCAGCGTACTTCTCGGTTTTCGCCGGCGAGATGTGGTCGAGCACGATGGCGAGGCGGTTGCGGTCGTAGAGTTTCTTCGCGCCGATCTTCTTCATGACACTGACGGAGCGCCACGTTGCCGTGTGGCTCATCACCAGGTCGGGATACGCATCGACAATCTGCCCCGGCGTGACCCGGGGCAAACCGGCTTTCGCCGCGAGAATCTTTTCCGCGATGGTCTGGCTCATACGCTCTCCAGTGTGCGCGGGTCTGTGATTTTGCCGGTCAGCGCCGAGGCAGCCACGGTGAGCGCGGATGCCAGGAAGTGACGGGCCTTGGGGTGTCCGTTGCGGCCCGGGAAGTTCCGGGCCTGTGTCGAGATCATGACTTCGTCCTCAGCCAGCGCGCCCATGTTGAAGGCCTGATTGGAGCCAGCACTGGGCGGGAAAATGTTGGCGCCCGCAATGTGCAGCGTCTCGAACAAACCTTCCCGGAGCGCGGCCAGATAAATTTCGCGCGAAGCCGGGACGATCTGCAGGCGCACGCCGGGATGCACGCGGCGATTGGTGAAGCAGCGCGCGACGCTGCGGATGTCGCTCAGCCGCCCGCCCGTACTGCCGCCGGCCTCCGCGACGTCGATGGGAGTCCCCACCGCGGCATCGATAGGCTTCACGTTGCCTACGGTCGGCGGACAGGCCACTTGCGGTTCGATGCGGCTGACATCGATGTCGACGACGTCGGCGTAGCGACCGTTGGCGTCGTTCTGAAAAAGCTCGAACTGCGAGGCAGCCGGCCTGGATCCGAGCAGCTGCCGCGCATGCTGCACGGTTTTCTCGTCCGGGTTCACGAAGCCGCATTTGCCGCCGACGTCGATCGCCTGCAGCGGGAACAGCGCGCGGTCGCTGACATCGAGTGACTCGATGTAGGGGCCGGCGTACTCCAAAGCCTTGTAAATGGCGCCGTCCTCGCCGAGCTTGCCGACCAGGAACTGCGAGATGTCGCGCGGCTGAACCGTCTTCATGGGCGTGCCATGGAAGTGAATCTTGATGGTCTCGGGAACCTTGAACCACCCTTTGCCGAGCGCGAAACCCAACGCGGCCATCGAGTTGTTGCCCACGCCAGTGCCGAACGCACCGAGCGCGCCGTAGATGGGCGTGTGAGAGTCGCAACCGATGACGATCATGCCCGGCGCGACCAGGCCGGCTTCCATGATGGCGTGGTGGATGCTGCCGCAGCCGCTGTCGAACAGGTTCTTGATCTTGTGTTTGGCCGCGAACTTGCGCACGGCCGCGAGCGCTTCCGCGGCGTCGCGCGTGGCCGGGGCGAAGTTGTGGTCGAAGGCGAAGACGAGCTTCGAAGGGTCGGCGATGGTCGCACCCTCCATCTCATTGTTGAACACCTTCATGACGAAGTTGGCACTGAGATCGTGCATCACCATCAGGTCGATGTCCGTGATGACGACATCGCCCGGTGCGACGCTCTTCTGGC
This sequence comes from Gammaproteobacteria bacterium, assembly GCA_040007735.1. Classification (GTDB taxonomy): domain Bacteria; phylum Pseudomonadota; class Gammaproteobacteria; order Steroidobacterales; family Steroidobacteraceae; genus JADGHX01. The sequence continues at coordinate 4,989 of JBDTUL010000181.1, forward strand.
CGCTCTTGCGCGCCAGGATTTTCTCAACCATGTTCATAGAACGCGCAGTCCTTCCTGACCCTGCAGACAGGTGTCGCCGTAATAGACGTGACGATCCCCGGCGCGGATCTGCAGTTGGAGCGAGATGACGGCGGCAGTCGTCGCATCGTCCAGGCTCTCCCACGAGTAGGATCCCGAGAGATTCTCGCGCAGCGCCGTCGCCCCGCCGCTCTCCGACAGACTCGAAGTCACACCCGCGACGTTGCGGGTGACTTTCGCCCAGTGTCCGTTGTATTCGTTCGCAACCACGACCGAGGTGTGCGGGCCAACGGGGCGGCCCTCGGCGGGAAGCGGTGGCCCCTGGCCGTCGGAAACCAGAACGACCACGTCCTCCGCGCCGGCACGACGCAACAAGCGCTCGAGTCGCCCCGTGAGCTGGTGATCGTTCCGCTCTCCCGCGGCCGGCAGCTCTTTCTCCAGCACCTCACGCGCCATACGAGCGGCGCGCGCGTGCATCCAGACTTCGACTTCGGTGGGGGCCGGGCGAATCTCACTGCGGGGGATGTCGACCAGCTCGACCTTGCCGGCGATCATCTCCGCATGCAGGTCCGAGGGCAGCCCCTCGAGGTCGCAGACCCCGACCCACTTCCAGCCGCGCTCCGCACAGAGTTTGAAGAGGGTCGCCGGCGGACTGGGGCTAGCGATGATGTTCTCGTGCACGGTCACCGTCTTGATCCACGGATAAACCCGCGGCGACAACGCGCACGCCAGGATCGGCTTCTCGTCGCGAGGCACGACTATGAAGGCACGGTTCCAGTAGGGCATGTAGTTCGAAAGGTAGCGCGCATCGTTCGAGCGCCACACGTCCGAGTACAACACCACCGCATCCACGCTCTTCCTGCGCGCAACCGTGTGCACGGCCGCGAGCCGCGCCGCCAGCTCATCGACCGGGAGCTCGCCCTTATCCCAACTGACCAATCCTCTTTTCATGCTTGAAACAGTCTCTTTTCGGTCTGACTCAGCGACACGCAACCTGTGTCGGTCACCAGCAGGGTGTCACCAAACACCATGTATCCGGACAGGGGCAGGTAGGTATTGGGGTGACAGATGACCACCATGTCCTTCTTGCACGTGTAGTGCACGCTCTCGAGGACATGGGGAAACTCATCCGGATACAGTCCGAGGTTGTGACCGCGCACGCGCGTGTACTGCGCCCCGGTGTATTCCCCGTAACCGTGTTTGCGGAAAACGTCGTTCTGCACCCGGGCAACATCCGAGATGTCGACGCCGGGGCGAAGCAGGTCCTGACCGGCTTGCTGCGCTTCCGCGAAGATTGCGTATGACTCGAGCTGCTTCTGCGAGGGTGGCCCGATAGTCAGCGTGCGGCAGATCTGCGCGTAGTAACCGTTGATCTGCGGGGTGAGCTCCGTGATCACCGAATCGCCCAACTGCAGCTTGCGGGCGGTGGGCGGCTTCATGGCGGTCACTTCAGTGCCTCCCGAGGCCACCAGCATGAAGTTGTCCTCGGCACCGTGTGCCTTGACGAAGCCCTCGACCTCCGCGACCAGCTCGTACTCCGTCATCCCTGCCCGGGCTACTCGCGCGAACTGCTCATAGCCGCGATCGGCGAGCCGTGCGGCTTTGGTGATCCACTCGATCTCTTCCTGAGTTTTGACACGGCGAATTTCTTCGACATCCGCCGTTGCCGATATCGGGGCCGCTCGGGAAATCTCCTTCACGGCGCGCACGAAACGCGCCTCCATCTGCTCGAGTCCGTTGATGGCGATGACCGCGTTGCCGGCATCGCGCAACGCGCTCTTCAGCCCGTCGACGAGCCGGGGCACGTACGTTACGGACCCACCGGTCGCTGCCTTTACCGGCTCGACGTCCCAAGGGTGGGTCACGACGGCGCGTACCTCCCCTTCTTTGGTCAGCACCGCGAGGGCCTGCGGGCCGGTGAAACACACACTGACGAGACAGCGGAAGTGGTCCTTGCGCCAGGTATCGCCGTAGAACAGCAGCACGTCCCAGCCACGCTGCGCCATCAGCTCGAGAAACTCTTTCTTACGTTCGGGATTCAACTTCAGCATGAGCCGCTCAACCTTGCGCCGTGCCGGGAAACTTGCCGGATTTCAAAAGTGGGATGAGACCGCCCGCTTCCAGCATGCCGAGCAGAAACTGGGACGGCGGTGTGCCTTGCAGGTGCTTGCCGGTAGTGAGGTTCACAACCGTCGCCGCCTTGATGTCGACGCGCACCTCGTCGCCATCGTTGACCAGGGCATGCACGCCAGTCGCCTCGAGCAGCGGCAGGCCGATCTCATGGCAGTTGCGATAAAAGGTGCGGGAGAACTCTTCCGCAACCACCGCGCCAATGCCCGTGGCCTGGAGTGCCTTGGTGGCGAGCGCGCGTCCCGAGGAGCAGCCGAAATTTCGTCCCGCCACCAGGATGTCGCCCGGCCGTACTTTTTTCGGAAACTCTGGATTCAGGGTCTCGAGCACGAAGGCCGCCATCTCCTTCGGTGACTTGAACATGACATGCGTCGGCGTCATGGCGTCGGTCGGAATGTTGTCGCCGAACTTCCAGCAACGCCCCTGAAAAACCCAACTCGTTGGCACGTGCCTCTTCCTCTTTCACATGGCGTGGTGCCGCCACCGACTGCCGCCATGTTCAGGGCACGAGTGCGTGCCGTCTATTAGCCTTTGCTCAGGGAGCCATAGCGAACCGCTATGCCTTCGCACCAGGCGCCGCATTTCTTCGCGAGGCCTTGCGCCGTGGCAGCAGCGGATATCCGAGTTTGGGACAGAGCGCATAGATTTCCTTCTGTAGCGCGCGTGCCAGTTCGGACAGGTGCGCATCCGAGCGCATCAGAAACCCCATGGGCCGCTCGACGGCGGCTGTCGCAACCTGCGCGCGCTGTGAGGGTTTCAACACCACCTCCACCAGCCTTCCGGCGATGACGTGATCCTCTACCGAATCCATCGATAAAATGCCGATGAACTGGCCACCGATGGTTGCGGCGCTCAGGTAGATGACCGAGTTGCTGTCGATGGTCGTCTTGCGAGGCTCAACGCCCTGGCTGTGAGCCAGCGCACAGAGCGCGTCGTAGTAAGAGAGGACGTCCGTCGAATACAGCCAACTGTACTTTGTGAGCTGCTCGATACTGACCGCGCCGACTCGGGCGAGCGCATGGTTCGCATCTACGAACAGTCCGCAGCGGTCGTAGAAGAGAGTTTCGCCCACGAGGTCTGGCTTACCGACAATGGCATCCAGCGGCGCGATAGCGAAATCCAGCTCTCCCAGTTGCAGCGCTGGCACTAACTCTTCGGCCACGCCGCTCACAACGGTGAGCCGCACCGAATAGCGGCTCTGTGACAGCTTTGCATTGGCTGCGGGAATCACCCTGCCGAGGAAACCGGTGCCGCGGGAAACTCCAACCGTGATGTGGCCGGTGAAGCCGCCCGAGATGGCCGCGCGCTCGTTCTCCAGTTGGCGCCATTCAGCGAGAACGCGCTTCGCGCGGCGGTAAACCGCCTTGCCGAGCTCTGTCGTGGTGACGCCTTTGGTGCCTCGATAGAGCAGCGGCTCACCGAAGTGCGCCTCGAGCTGGTGGATACTCTTGCTCAGGCCGGGTTGTGACAGGTTGAGATTTTCGGCCGCCTTACCGAGGCTGCCGCCTTCGACGACCGCGATGAAGCGTTTGAGTTGGGCGAAATCCATTAAAGTCACTTCCTTCGGCTATGACTTCTATCGGGTCTGCTATTGGACACGCAGGTCGGGGCCGACCAGAATCTGCAGTTGGCAGAATGCGAGGTGGGACTATGGCCGCGAATCTGAAACCCGGAACCACGGATGAAGCGCTGGAAGAGCGCATCTCGGGCCTGCTCGTGGGCGCGGTGGACATGCATTGTCACTCTGGCCCATCGGTGATGGCGCGTGACATGAACCACATCGAGGCCATGCAGGAAGCGGCCGCCGCGGGGTTCCGCGCGATGCTGATCAAAGACCACTACTACTCGGCGACACCGATCACCGAGATGCTCAACCAGACGCACGCACACCTGAAGTGCACGATGTTTTCCGGCGTGCCGCTCAACAACGCGATGGGCGGATTCAACAAGCACGCGGTCGACCACGGCATCGCGCTTGGCGCCAAGCTCGTGTGGCTGCCTACCTTTTCGTCCAAGAACCACTGCGATTCTCGCTATGGCATCAAGGCGGGTTTCCCGCACACGACCCGGAAATTGCTTCCGATCGACCCGATGACGCCGCTCGATGCCAACGGCAACGTCAAGGACGAGGTGAAGGAGATCCTCGACCTCATTGCGCAGAACGATGTGATTCTCGCTGGCGGTCATGTGCACATTTCCGAAATTTTCCCCGTGTTCGAGGAAGCCAAGAAGCGCGGCGTGAAGAAGCTACTGGTCAACCATCCGAGCTTCATCGTCGATGCCTCGTATGACGATATTCGCCGGCTCGTGGAGATGGGCGCCTACATCGAGCACTCGATGTGCATGTTCATCCCGGTCCCGAAGCGCAAGAGAGACCCGTTCCCTCCCGAGAACCTCGACCAGTTGATCAAGGCCGGAACGGTAGATCGCACTATTCTCGCCTCGGACCTCGGTCAGCGAGGCGCCGATCACCCGGTGCAGGGCTTCAAGAACGTGATCCGGATCTGCATGGGGCTCGGCTATTCGGACGATGACATCCGCAAAATGATTTCTCGCAATCCGCTGGAGCTCCTGGGCATATAGGAATCGGAGGCCCTCAATCGCCGGGCGGCTAAGAAGAAGAGGAAGGAGTCTTTGCAGCCAGCTTTTTGAACTGCTCCAGCTGCGCAAGCGCCGCCGTGCGCAGGAAGCCCTGGTCGCTCGCCACCATCAGCGCCGTGACGCCCAGGTCGAGCATCTTCTTCGCATCGTCGGAGGCCATGTTCGACGTGACGGCGCACAGCGCCTTGCCGCTCCTCAGCACCGCTTTCGCAACGATGCGAACGGCTTCCTCCAGGGTCGGCACAGGTCCGGTCGCATTGCTCAGTGACAGGCCAAGATCGCCGCGCCCGAGAAAGATGCCATCGATTCCCTCGACGGCGACGATCTCGTCGATGTGCTGGATCGCCTCCCGGTCCTCGATCATCGCGATCACAGTGGTGGCAGCGTCAGAGGACTCGTAATGGGTCTGGATCGGCCGGCCGCCATAGTCGCCGCCGCGGCCGACGCCCGAGCCGCGCGTGCCGCCCTTGTATCGGGCCCATGAGGCCACGTTGCGCGCTTTCTCGGCGGAGGCGACATGAGGAACCATGATGCCAATCGCGCCATCGTCCAGCGCCGAGAGAATGCTGTTCGCATCCGGCCGCGCAATCCGCACGAGCCCCGCTGTGCCGAAGGCCCGGGCCCCGAGAAAGCCGACTTCGAGGGTTTGCCGCGTCCAGGGCGCATGCTCTTCGT
>JBDTUL010000182.1:0-10360 GCA_040007735.1 Gammaproteobacteria bacterium
CGCCCTCGTAGGGTCTGCGGGTGGCGGCAAAACCCTTCTGCTGGAAGCGTTGCTGCTGCAGGCGAACGCCATTCGCGCGAAGGGCAGTCTCGCGCGCGGGACTACGCTCTCCGACTTCGACCCACAGGAAAAACGCCTCCAGCATTCCATCGATACCGCACTCTGCAGCTTCGATTCCGGCTCCGCGCACTTCACGCTGATCGATACGCCCGGTTATCCGGATTTCCTGGGCCGCACGTTCTCAGTGCTGGAAGCGGTGGAGTCCGCCGCGGTGGTGATCAGCGCGACATCGAACGTAGACACCGTCACAGAGCGCCTCATGAGCTTCGCGCAGGACCGCGGGCTGTGCCGGCTAGTCATCGTGAACAAGATCGATAACAAGGATGCGCACCCCGAGGAAGTGCTGCGTCAACTACGCGAGAGGTTTGGCGCGGAATGCCTGCCGCTCAATCTGCCCAGCGATGACGGCCGCTCTGTCGTCGACTGTTTCTTCCAGTCCCAGGGAGCCGCCGCGGATTTTTCCTCAGTTAGGGCGGCGCATACGCAAATTATCGATCAGGTGGTCGAGGTCGACGAGGCGTTGATGGCGCTGTATCTGGAGCTGGGTGAAGAGCTGTCGCCGGAGCAACTCCACGACCCTTTTGAAAAAGCGCTGCGCGACGGGCACCTGGTGCCTGTGTGCTTCGTCTCAGCCGAAACGGGTGCGGGCATCCCCGAGCTGCTCGAAATCCTCGTGCGCCTGATGCCGAACCCGTTCGAAGGCAACGCGCCGCCGTTCCTGAAAGGGCAGGAAAAAGAGGCGATGAGGGTGCGCGTGTCGCCGGACGCGTCCGATCACGTGATTGCCCACGTGTTCAAGGTGACCGTGGACCCTTACGTGGGCAAGCTCGGTATTTTCCGTGTGCACCAGGGCACGGTGCGGCAGGGCAGCTCGCTATTTGTGGGCAACGCGCGCAAGCCGTTCAGGATTGCGCATCTGTATCGTATCGTCGGCAAGGATACGTTTGAAGTGCCCCAGGGAATTCCCGGCGACATCTGCGCCGTGGCGAAGGTGGACGAGCTGCATCTCGACGCCGTGCTTCACGATTCGCACGACGAGGATCACTATCATCTGAAGCCGATTCGCTTTCCACCGCCGATGCATGGCCTGGCCATCGAGCCGGAGCGTCGCGGCGATGAGCAACGCCTCGCCGATACTCTTCATAAGCTCGTTGCGGAAGACCCCTGCGTGCGCATCGAGAGTCACCCGACTCTGAACGAGACGGTTCTCTACGGCATGGGAGAATTTCACCTGCGCGTGCTGCTCGAGCGAATGACCGAGCGGTACGGCGTGCGCATCAAGACGCACTCCCCGAGCATCCCCTATCGCGAAACGATTACGCGCCAGGCGGAAGGGCATTGCCGGCACAAGAAGCAGACAGGCGGCGCCGGGCAGTTTGGTGAGGTCTACCTGCGCGTCGAAGCGCTCGAGCGAGGCAGTGGATTCGAATTTGTCGACGACGTGGTGGGTGGCGCGATTCCCGGCCAGTTCATCCCCGCGGTGGAGAAGGGCGTCCGCCAGGTGCTGACGGAGGGCGCGGTGGCAGGCTTCCCGTTACAGGATCTGCGCGTCACTGTGTTCGATGGCAAGCATCACTCGGTGGATTCCAAGGAAGTGGCGTTTGTGTCGGCGGGCCGCAAGGCGTTCCTGGACGCTCTTCACAAGGCCAGCCCCATCGTGCTCGAGCCGGTGGTCCGCATGGAGATTACGGCGCCGGCCACCGCCATCGGTGACATCACCGGGGACCTGGCGACGAAGCGAGGCCGTATCAACGGCAACGACGCGCGGCCGGGCCAGCGAGCCGCCGTAACGGCGCTGGTGCCGCTGGCGGAGATCGTGGAGTACCAGTCGCGCCTCAAGTCCCTTACCGGCGGCACGGGGGCGTACACGATGGAGCTGAGCCACTACGACCCCGTACCCGCCCGCAAGCAGCAGGAACTCGTGCAGGCCTGGCGGCCGAGGGCCAGCGAGGCCTGAAGCCCTCCGGTGACGGCCCACCGGCGCGCGAACGCCGCCGACAGGAGGCCGCGCTCCGAGTCTGCGATAATCGCCGGCAGTCATGCTCGATCTCCCCGGTCAGCCCGTTTTAGACAAGCACTCCCTCGTCGGCGCCTGCGTGCGCCTGCCGTTGCGCGTGGATGCGGAGCGGCTGCTGGCAGAGGTGGCGCTGCTACCCGGCTCGGTGTGGGGCAGCCGAGGTGGCAGGGTCGGTGTACATAGCGCGGCGGAAGCTCTGTTCCTGCGTGGTTACGCGCCCGCCGAAGGGCCCAAACCCATCGAGAATCGGCCGCCCCTCGAGCTGCTGCCGTACGCCCGCGAGATCATCGAAGAGATCATTCCCGCTCCGCCGTTGCGCTGCCTGCTGGCGCGGTTGCCGGCCGAGACCACCATTGCGCCCCACATCGATCGCGCGCCGTATTTTTCCAAGAGCCTGCGAGTGCACGTGGCTGTGGAAACACACGAGCATGCGTGGATGCTGTGCGCAGGCCAGGCATACATCATGCGGCCCGGCGAAGTCTGGGTTCTGAACAACAGCGCGGAACATGCCGTGTGGAATGCGCATGCCACACTCTCTCGAACTCATATGATCTGCGACTTCCTTGCCAGCCCCGCGCTGGTGGCGCTGCTTGCGAACGGAGAACGAGCCTTGGGACGGACGATGCCGGATGTAGAGCGACAGGTGAGGAGCGGCGGGCACACGATGGTTAGTGGATGATTGCGACCGACCGCTTCGTCTTTCTTCATCTGCACAAGTCGGGCGGCACGTTCGTCAACGAGTGCCTGCTGCGCTTCGTTCCGGAGGCGCGGCAGATCGGCTATCACCTGCCGCGCAAGCTGATACCGCCGGCGCTTGCGCAACTGCCCGTGCTGGGGCTCGTGCGCAACCCGTGGAGTTACTATGTGTCGTGGCATTCGTTCCAGGCACGGCAGACACAGCCGAACGCGTTGTACCGGGTGTTGAGTGACGGCGGGCAGCTGGATTTCGCGGGCACCATCCGCAACATGCTGGATCTGGGCGCTACCGGCGCGCGGCTCGATGAACTCGTGGCGGCGCTTCCCTCGGCTTACACCAATCGCGGACTGAATATTCCGGCCGGTGTCATCGAAGCCATCCGCGGCAGCGGGCTGGGCTTCTACAGCTATCTGTATCGATATATGTACGATGGCCCCGGCATACTCCACATGGCGCGCATGGAGCGCATGCGTGAAGAGTTGCCTCCCATGCTCACCGCTGCGGGCCACATGATGAGTGGCCCCATGCGCTCCTATCTACTGGAAGCCCGCGCGCGCAACACTTCGGAGCACGGCAGCTACGTCGACTATTACGACGACGCGCTGAAGAGCCTGGTGGCCGAGCGCGATGCAGATCTCATCGCGCGATTCGGCTATCGGTTTGGAGACTAGGAGCCTGTCCGAGTAATAGGCGTCGGGGCCGTAGTAGACGGCTATTGCTCGGACAGGCTCCTGAGCGCGATCAGGGTCCCTGATGGGGCGGCAATCGATGGCGGGCCATGTCTTCCACGCCGGCGCGTGACCGCTCCAGCGCTTCGTTCAATTCCGTTTCGGTGAGACAGGTAGTGGTCGAGCGCAGGTGCGATCCGGTGTTCAGATCCCGCCGGCAGTACAGTGTCTTGCCGTCTTCGTTGACGATCTTGTAGCCGGCCTTCTGCACTTCCACGATGTTGGTCGCGTCCACCTTGACCTGGCGTTCGACCACCGCATCGGCAGGCATCGCTGGTGCGGATCGCGCTACGGGCGCCGCTGCCTCAGTCGATGCAGTGCGTACCGGAGGCGATCCGGCGCATGCGCCCAAGGCCGCAACCAGTGGGCCCACCAACGCTATATAGAAGAGTCTCATCCATTTCTCCCGTGATGCATCAACCCAGGGCGTTGAGCTGTTTCCATGTTGCTTCGAGCGTCGGCAGCACCCGCTCGATCTCTGCCTGGTTTCGTCGCCATTTGTCTGGCGCCGGCGCCGTATGCGTATAGCGTGAAGGGGGCAGTGGCCTCGAGACATGCTCGGCGAGCGTGGCGTCGAATTCAATTCCGGTGAACGCACAAAGCCGTCGGATCGTCGCTGTCGTATCGCCCGTGAGTTGGGCGTAGCTGACCGCCGTCCAACGGTCGCGGGATAAACGGGCGAGGTCTTCCAGGACCACTCGGTGGGTGGTATCCCACTGAAACGCCGCGATTTCTTCGAGCGGTCGGCCGTTCATGCCGCGCCACCCCGGTGGCAGCAGCAGAGACCAGGGCCCGTCGAACCCCGACAGGCCGTTATAGGTTTTCCATTGCCCGGACCGCCACGCCTCCATGATGCTGCTCAGGCTATCGCGTGGATCGCGCCAGAGCACGACGAACTTCGCATCCGGGAACACGCGCTCGAGGAACGGAATGCGCAGGGCGTTCTTGGGCGTCTTTTCCAGAAAGCGCAGGGGCCCCGTTGGGGGCGGCGATTCGCCCCGGGAGTTGCGCATATCTCGCAGAACTTCGTTGACGATGCGCTCGGCGACCGCGTCGGTCGCCTGCCGGGCTTCCAGCCGATTTGAGTCGACGCCCGGCGCCCCGGGTTGCAGCTCGGGAATGCCTTCTATCAGAGCGTGCCCTTCACCGCCGAGCGTGAACCACTGCGGGCTCACGGCTAGAGTCTCAAACAACAGGGTGCTGCCGGAGCGCGGGGCGGCGATGATGAAGACAGGCTGATGGAGGCGGCTGCGCCCTCGAGCCGCATTCGCAGTCGCAGCCGCAGGCGCGGGGCCCAGCATCGGCCGCAGTACGCGGCCTTCCAGCACCTTGTGTGCAGCGATGCCGTTCGTCCGCATGGCCAGGCCTTCCGCAATCACCACCGAGGCTTCACGCACACTGTCGCGCAATTGTGCGAAAGCGGGCCAACCCTCTCTTCTCTCTCCGTGCAGCGCATAGAACTGGCGCCAATCGCGGCACAAGGCATCGAGCAGGGCGTGATAGCGCGCAAGGCGCGCCTGTGCTTCCGCGCCGTTGCTGTTCGCCACCAGTTCCGAGCGCAGATCGAGAATCAGGAAATCGACTTCCGCCGGGGTCATCACGGGCGCGAGCACCGTGTGCTCGGTCAACGGATGCAGATCCTGCCCCGGATTGAAGGGCAGTTCTCGCACGCTCGTGTCGGGTAACCCGCCCAGGCTGACAAACTTCCAGAATTCGGCGCTGCCTGAGGTATCCGCGACCAGGTGGATGCGCTCATGGGCGGTGGGATTCTCCACGCTGTGCAGACGCCAGTTGTCGAACAGCCAGGCCTCGCCGCTGCCCATGTGCACAGTCTGGCCGCCGCACTGGAATTTGACTTCCGGCCGAGTGATCACCGGAATGTGCAGGCGAACGCGGTTGAACCAGTGATAGTTGATGTCCGCGTGCTCGGGCACGCTGGCGCCCGGCGCAAGACGCAGCAGGCGTGATCGGCTCCACACCACCCCGAAGCTTGCGAGAACCTGCCGGAGGTAGGGCGATTGTTCGAGATGCGGCGTGGCCTGCATGACGCCGTTCACGTCGTCGTTCTCGCCGCCGTCGACACTGATGAGGCGGACGGAGCTGTTGCCCTCGATATGGTTGGGATGCTTCGCCCAGGCACTGGCCGGCAGCGCTGAGACTTCCGCGCGCAGCCGCTCCACGTCGAAACGAACGGGCAGACGATAGAACGGTTGTGACAGGCGCATCTAGGCCGTTTCCACAGCTTTGCGGAAGTCGCCAATGGCGCTCACGAGAAGGGCGACCGCTTCTCTCTCGGCCTCACTGAGGTCCGGGTGCCAGACATCGAAGATCATCACGACGCGAGTCTGCTGGCTGCGGTTCCACGCTTCATGCTCATAGGTGTCATCGAACACCACCACGTTACCCGGTTGCCAGTGGTGCAGTTCGCCGCCCACGTTCAACGCGCAATTCTCCGGGATGATGAGCGGCAGATGGCCCACGAGCCGCGTGTTCGTTACGCCCCGATGCGGCAGCAGATGGGTTCCGGGTGTGAACACTGAGTAGAGCACTTCCGGCCCGTGATCGCGCACGTGCGCGAGCGGCAAGCGATCGAGCGCGCGGGCGGTGTCGGGGCAGCTGCTGCAGTTATCCTCACGCCGTATGCCGTGACGATAGAAGTAATAGCCGTTCCAGCTCGGCGCCACGTCCAGGCCGCGAAGGTTCTGGCGCTCTATTTCTTCGCTATCGAAGACGCGCTCGCGGCCGGCTGAATCCGGAAGCAGCTTCATGAGTTCCGCTCGAATCTTGTCGGTGTCGGCTTCGAGGGCGTCGATCCATGAGAACTTCGAGCGGGGGACATACGCCGAGGCCGGCAGGTCCGGGAAGAAAAGGAAGCTCGGTTGCTGCCGTTCGTCCGGCCGCACCGCTTGCTCCTCGAGCATGTAGATGCGCAGACACTTCTCCACTCGCGCCAGCGCCGCACGGCCATGCCGTTTCGCGATGGGCTCGAGCAACTGGTCGATCGTTGCTCGCGTGCCCGAGCGCACCGCGATGACCGCCCGCTCCAGCAGAGGCCGCAGCACCGGTGGCGTAGTCTCCGCATTCAGCCAGCGCCCTTGCGCCTGGGCGTCATTGAGCGCGCGCGCATAGTGAAGTGCGGCGTCCTGCCTGTTGCCCAGTCGGTCGTGCGTCATCGCCAGGTAGAGCCGGGCGGTATGCTGTTCAGGGGCGAGGCGAACCGCGCGGCGCAGGAGATCGAGCGCGCCCGGCAGGTTGCCATGGCGGATGGCGGCGAGGCCGAGCGTGTTCAGAGCTTCCACGTTGCCGGGCTCGGCTTCCAGAACGCGGGCAAACAAGGGCTCCGCCTCCGCGATGCGGCCCTGGCGGAGCAGTTGCCGCGCCTGTTCCAGCGGTTTCGCCTCAGCGTTCATCGTCGGACCACTCTCGCGTATGCTTTTGCCATGGCGACTCCGTTCGACTCAACCCTGCCGGCCAACGATCTTCGGCACTACGTGCGCGTCTATGACGCCGATCTCGAGCCGGCGTTCTGCGCTCAGCTCATGGGCTCTTTTGCGACGCTCGAGCGGTTCCATCAGCCCAACGGCCGCAACCTGCGGTCCTCGCTCGCGGATTCCGCCTGGACGGAGCTCAACGTCACCCGCTTGTCGGATGCCGGTTTCCTGGGGTTCTTCCGCACTCACATCGACAAGGCGCTTGCGGCCTACAACCACGACGTCGGTCTCACCATTCCGGTGCCCAATTCTGCCAAGACCGCCGACCTGATCCTGAAGCGCTACCGTCCCGGGCAGAACGAACGCTTCCAGCTGCACTTCGATGCCGTGAATCATCTGGCCAACCGATACCTGGTGATGATGTGGTACCTGAACGAGGTGGCCGACGGCGGAGAAACCCGTTTCCCGCAACTGGGTTTGACCGTGGCGCCCAAGGCAGGGCGGCTCGTGGTGTTCCCGCCATACTGGATGTACCAGCACGAGGGAGTGGCTCCGGTGTCCGGTGACAAATACATCCTGTCCACGTATCTGCTTTTCACCGATGATCTTCAAACCGAGTAGTTCCAAAGGTCGAGATAGGGCTTCACCGGCGGAATCGTTGCGGCAAAGTGCTTCTCGTAGTGCTTCCAGCGTCCGATGGATTTCTGGTTCACGGGCTGCACCACCTGCGAATAACTCGGTGTGCTGATATAGCCTTTCGCTTGCGCCCGCGTGGCAGGGGCCAGTACAGCGTCGTGCCAGGGCACGCCGATGAACTCGAGCAACTCGCGCACCTGAGAATCGAAGTGCGCCACGAAGGTTTCGTAGCGAACCTCATGAACCGCAGGCTGCAGCAGTTGCGCCTGGCCGTACCAGAAGTCGAACGTGCGGCGGAAGCCTGTGGCGAGGGCCGGCAGATCCCGGCACAAGAGCGCAAAGTCAGGGGCGCGGAAGTGCTGCATGAAGCAGCTCAGCAGCACATCGCACGGGTGCCGAATCGCGAGAACGATGCGCGCATCCGGAAACACGCGTCGGATCACCGGCAGCCGCATCAGGTTCAGCGGGTTCTTGTCGACGAGGCGCTGCCCCGGTGCGAGCGTCACTTTCCGCTGCGCGCGTTCCCAATACCGCGAGCGAACGTTTTCCAGTTGCGCATCGCTCACGCCGCTCAGGGCTTCCGGATACTGGATGCCCGTCGCAAGCAGATCGTCCAGTGCGGCCTGCACGAAGGGCTACTCGTCCATCGAGACGAGCGCAGGGTGCGCGTCCAGAGTGAGTTCCAGCAGCGTGGTGCCTGAACGCGGGAATGCGACGATGAAGACAGGGCTCGCCGCCGCAGTGGGCGCTTTGGAGTGATCCCACTTCGCGACGTCGGCCGGGTCGCAACTGTATGCGGTGATAGCCATGGTGGGCGCGCCGCGGGCCGAGGCAAGTGGCGCAATCAGCTTCAGATGAGCCTCTTGCGATCGATGGGCTTCGCTGAGCACGTCGAACGCCTCGTCGTATTGGCCCAGCGCGTCCAGTGACTTTGCCAGTGCGAACAGCTCGAAGTGACGCGTGTGGAATTGCGTGCGGTTTTCCAGGCATTGCCGGAACAGTGCGGCGGCCGCATCGTGTTGCGAGCGTCGCTGTGCAAGCTGCGCCTGTGTGGCGGTGAGCTCGACACCCAGGTCGCGCCCGCGCGGGTCTGAGGCCAACCGCTGCACGATAGCCGTTGCTTCTTCGACGCGATTGGTGCGTTCAAAGATCTGCGCAAGCGTCAGGCTTGCGTGTGGATCGAGCGTTGCCGCCTGGCCCAGCTGCCCCAGTGCCTTTTCGGCGTGCGCAGTCTCGCCCAGATTCATGAGCCGATGGCTGATGCCGGCGAGCAGGGGCGCGTTCAACCCTTCCAGGTTCTGCCAGCCGTCCAGCGCGGCGACGGCGTCCTCGGTGTTCAGGGTTTCGTAGCACGCCTTGGCGTATTCGAATCGTATGCTGGCGTCGCGGGGATCGAGTTCCATGGCGCGTTTGAGCACGGCCCGCGCCGCTTCATAGTCGTGTCGATCGAGCTGCACCAGCCCGACGTTGTAGAAAAAATCCGCAGTGGCTGCGCCGAGCTCCGCAGCGTGCATGTACGCCTTCAGCGCATCGTCGTACTGGCCCAGCGCGCGGCGCGCAGTGCCCAGGTTCATCCAATGAAGGGGTTGTCGAGGCTCGATCTGCGTGAGCTGGTCGAACACTTCGAACGCTTCACCGGTGCGGCCGCCGGCATGAAGCATCATTCCCAGGACGCTGAGCGCACCGACGTGCATTGGGCTGAGCGCCAGCGCTTCCCTGCAAAGCGTCTCGGTCGCGGCGGCGTCACCTTCCTGCCAGCGTGCCACAGCTGCCCGGAGCAACGAGCCGGCATCCTGGAGGCGATTGGTCGATTCGGTCATGACATGCAAGAAACCAGAAAAAAGGCCGCGTGGCAAAGCCACGCGGCCTTCAGGACAGGGCCTGAACCTTGAGTGATCAGAACTTCTGAGACGCGCCGATGAACCAGCGGCGGCCCAGCAGATCGTACGTGGACACGTCCGTGTTCGCGTTGATCACGTTGTTTTGATAGAAAATCGGCGGCTGCTTGTCCGTCAGGTTGATCACGCCCAGCTGCACGCGGGTCTTGGTGGGGAAGGTGTACCCCACTGTCAGATCCGCGTAGGCAATGGCGGGAATCGGCAACGACGGAGCATTCGGAATCAGGCCGTCCGGATCCGTGACGTCCAGTTTTCCGATGTAGCGAACAGTCAGCAGGCTGTCGATGTTGGCGTACGACCAGCCGATGCCCAGCAGGGCGCGGTTCTTCGCATAGTTGCCGAACTGCCGGTTGTACGTGCCGGCGATCTCAACAGGAGCCGCGCCCGGAGCCGGGGTGTTCTCGTAGCTGTTGATGTGAGTGACATCCAGCGAGAAGTTGAACGAACCGATCGCCGTCTGGCGCAGGTTGTACTTCACGCCGAAGTCGATGCCGTCCGTCTTCAGCTTGCCGAGGTTGACGATGGGCTCCTGGAACACCTGGAACAGGCCCGCATTCGCGCTCGTGGAGGGGTAGCGGAACTCGAGGCCGCAGAAGTCCGGATTGCCGGTCTGCACGCACTGGGCGATCGCGAAGTTCGGATCCAGCGCCGTGATCAGGTCATCCAGCTTGTAGCGCCAGAAGTCCACCGTGGCCGACAGCCCGCGAATCTGGCTGGAGTCGTACACGATGCCGAACGTCGTGACATCGCCCGTTTCCGGCTTCAGGTTCTGGTTGCCGATGATCAAACCCGTGATCTGGCTGTTCGGCTGCGAGAAGCTGCCGTTGAGCGGCACGCCCTGGCAGGCGAGAGCGAGGTTCGGGTTCGCCGCGACGTCTGCCCCGGTGATTCCC
>JBDTUL010000183.1:0-10352 GCA_040007735.1 Gammaproteobacteria bacterium
CGGCTGAAAGCCAATGGAGATTGGAGCAGCGCCGCCTTCGGGGCCCGACTGGCCCCGAAAACGCTTCCGTTCGCTTGCGCTGGTGTCAGGGCGCCGCGCCCATCGCTCCGCCCGCCACCTTCTGAACCACCACTTGCCCGTGCCGCATCACGAAAATCGGGTGCTCGGTCGCGCGGATATCGGCAGTGACGTCGCCGGGCACGGCGACAATGTCCGCCCATTTGCCGACCTCGAGGGTGCCGGAGTCCGAGTCCACGCCTAGCAGCTTGGCCGCCTCGCGGGTGCCAGCCATCAACGACGCGGCCGCCGTCATGCCGCCATCGACCATCAACGCGAATTCCTGGGCGTTCATGCCGTGCGGGTACACGCCAGCGTCTGTGCCGAGGGCAATCGGCACGCCCAACTTCACCGCCGCCTTGAACGACCGGGAGGCTGCGGCGTAGGCCGAGCGCGCCTTCTCGGCGATCTTCGGCGGATAGGTGTCGGCACTCTTGTTCACCCAGTACACCGCCATGCGGGTAGGCACGAGGTACACGCCTTTCTGCTTCATGAGTTTCAGCGTGTCGTCGGTCAGGAAGCTGCCGTGCTCGATGGAGTCCACGCCTGCCTCGATGGCCAGCCGCGCTGCCAAGTCGCCGTGAGCGTGCGCCGCTACCTTTCGCTTCCACGCATGCGCCTCGGACATGATGGCGCCCAACTCAGCCGGCGTGAGCTGCGGAACATCCACAGGATCCGCTTCGGAAAGCACTCCACCGGAAGCGCAGATCTTGATGACATCCGCGCCCCATTTCATCTGGTCGCGAACCGCTTCGCGACACTGCTCTGGCCCGTTGCAGACACCCTGTACCGGCCCGATGGGCGCGATGTTCTCGGGAGGGAAGGGCGACTGGTCGCAGTGCCCGCCCGTTGAGCCGATCGAATACACCGCAGTGAGAATGCGCGGCCCGATCGTCACATCCGCATTGATGGCGTTGCGCAGGCCCACATCCACGTGATCCGTCGCGCCGACATTGCGAATGGTGGTGAACCCTGCATCGAGCGTGCGCCGCGCCCAGCGTTCCGCGTATAGCGTCTTCTCCGAGGGGAAGAGCATGAGGTCGTTGTACACGCCACGGTAGTAGTTCGCGTTGAACTCACTCGTTACGTGCGTGTGCGCATCGATGAAGCCGGGCAGCAGCGTCGCGTCGCCCAGGTCGATGACGCGCGCGCCAGCCGGAATCGCTGTGCCACTGCCCACCGAAACAATCTTGCCGCCTTGAACAACCACCACGCCGTTCGTGCGTAGCGTGCCGCTCACCGAATCGAATAGTCGTGCAGCCTTCAACGCGATGGGCGGTGCGGCCGCGACTCCGGCGGGCGCCTGCGCCAAAGCGGCGCAGGGTGCAGCCACCCAAGTAGCAACCGCCGTCAGTGCGGTTACGCTGAAACTCGTCAGGATTCGATTCATGCGGTTCTACTTCCCTAAAAAATTGTTCTTGCGATGTCGACTAACGATCAGCTCGTGGGCTGATCTCCCGAAAACTTCTCTGCGGTAGCGCCCTCGATGGGCCCAGGGACTGTGGCGGTGTCGCTGATGAACAGCTTCACTTCGCGCTCAAACTTCAGCGGCCCTTCGACGGTTGCGCCCGGGCCAATGACGACACGGGGCAGGTGCTTGTCGTCCTTCGAAACCTCGATCGAGATGCCAGGTTTCTCGAAGTGAATGCCACCTTCGACGCGCGACCCGTTGCCGATCTCGATGTCCGCATTCACTGTGGTGATGCCGCCGCCCACATGCGCGGAATTCAGGTGAATGGAGCCATTCACATTGGCGAGCTTGCCGCCGATGTCCGCGCTCTTGCCCAGGACCAATCCGCCATTCACGGTGAGCACGTTGCCGGTAACCTTCGCGGATTCACCGAGCGTTATTTCGCCGTTCACCGTCTTCACGGATTGCGCGGTGACGTTGGCGCCGAGCGTCACGCTGCCGTTCACTGTCATGGCGGAACCCACGGTGGCCCCGTCACCGACTTTGACTTCGCCATTCACGGTGGCGACGTCGCCCGTCTTTTCGCCAGGGGCGATAGAGACCGAGCCGTTAATGGCGGTGCCCGAGCCGCAGGCGGCGAGCAGCCCCAGGGCAATGATTAGAAATGAGTTTTTTGCTGCGGATGCGTAACGAGCCATGCGCGTCTCCCTATATATAAGTGTGTCCACCGCTCGACTGCAGCGCGACATCCGTGCGGCTGCTCAGCGAGCGTCCCCTTCCCAGAACTTCAAGACGGCTGCGAAGTCGGAGCCGCTTCAACCTACGTTGTATGTTCGACCGCGAACCGCGCGAGTGAGGCGAGACCTTCTTTGAACGGTGTGTCTGGCAGCACGCTGAGCGCGGCAACGGCCTTCTCGGTTTCGGCGCGCGCGAGACTCGCGGTGTATTCGAGGCCCCCGGTGGCATCGATGGCCGCGATGATGGTGTCGAGTTGCTCGATGCCGCCGTGCTCGATGGCGAGACGGATCGCAGCCTGCTGCGGCTCGGTGCCGAACTTCAACGCGTGGATGAGTGGCAGAGTGGGTTTGCCTTCCGCCAGATCGTCGCCCACGTTCTTGCCGCGGATGGCGGGGTCCGAGCGGTAGTCCAACACGTCGTCCACGAGTTGATACGCGGTGCCGACGTGCCGCCCGTACTTCGCCAGGCCAAGCTGCACTTCGGGTGACGCCTTCGACAGCACCGCAGCCACTTCCGCGCCCGCTTCGAACAGCCGCGCGGTCTTGCGATAGATCACTTCGAGATAGCGCTGCTCCGTTGTCTCGGGATCATGCGCATTCATCAGCTGGAGAACTTCGCCCTCGGCGATGACGTTCGTAGCATCCGCCATGATCTCCATCACCCGCGGTGTGCTGAGCGAGGCCATCATCTGGAACGCGCGGGAGTACACGAAATCCCCGACCAGCACGCTGGCCTGATTTCCGAACACCTCGTTCGCAGTGTCGCGCCCACGGCGCATCGACGAGCCATCCACCACATCGTCATGAAGCAGAGTAGCGGTGTGGATGAATTCAATGAACGCAGCCGCTTCAGTCGCCGTATCGTTCTTGCCGCCGCAAGCCCTGCTGGCGAGAACCACTAGCAGCGGCCGCAGCCGCTTCCCGCCGCCGGTGATGATGTGTTCTGCCACGCTGTCGACCAGCGCGACCGTGCTTTTGAGCCGGGCACGGATCACGGTATCTACGGAAGCCAGGTCGGGACGGACCAGTGAGCGGATTTCGTCGAGCGTCATGCCATGAGGCGCCTTGAGGGGTGCCGCATCCTAGCCGACCGCGCGGCTTGCGAGAACGGCTGTCGCGGGATTCCCCAAACCGGCCGTAAGTGCCCGTCCCCACATGAGAAAAGGCGGTTTGACCGTGCGGGCCTCGCTCAGTAGAATGCGCGACCTTTCGTCGAGTCGACGAGTTCTTCCGGAAATTCCTCATGTACGCGGTCATCGCCACCGGTGGTAAACAATACCGGGTTACGAAAGACGCCACCCTGCGCGTCGAAAAGCTGGATGCCGAGCCCGGCGCAATCGTCGAATTCGGCGAAGTGCTGCTGATGGGCGAAGGCGCCAATGTGAAGCTGGGCGCGCCCCTATTGAAGGGCAGCAAGGTCGTTGGCACCGTGGTTCGCCATGGGCAGGGCGACAAGGTCGTCATCGTCAAATTCCGCCGCCGCAAGCACTACATGCGTCAGGGCACGCACCGGCAGAAATTCACCGAAGTGAAGATCACGGATATCAGCGCCGGCTGATCCGGGCGCTCACTTTTCAGGAATAGCATCTCATGGCACACAAAAAAGCAGGCGGCAGTACCCGTAACGGCCGCGATTCCCATTCCAAGCGGCTTGGCGTCAAGCGTTATGGCGGCGAGCATGTCCTGGCCGGCAACATCCTGGTCCGCCAGCGCGGCACCCAGATGCACCCGGGCGTGAACGTAGGCCTCGGCGTGGACCACACGCTGTTCGCCACGAGCACCGGCACGGTGCTCTTCAAGCGCAAGGGCGCCGAAGGCCGCATGTTCGTGAACGTGGTGGCGGATGCCGCCGAGTCGGCCCAGACCGCCGCCGCCTGAGGTTCCTCCGAAGCCGATCGCACCTACAACCCCGGCCACCGCGCCGGGGTTTGTTTTTTTAAGCCTTGACCCCCACCCGTTGCTCCCATGAAATTCGTCGACGAAGCCAAATGTAGAGTGCAGGCCGGCAACGGCGGCCGGGGCGCGGTGGGCTTTCGGCGCGAGAAGTTTGTGCCCTTCGGCGGGCCGGACGGGGGCGACGGCGGGTTGGGCGGCAGCGTTTACCTGCGGGCGGCCCCGGGCATCAACACCCTGGCGGACTTCCGGGTCGAGCGCACGTTCAAGGCACAGTCCGGCGAGGCCGGGTCTGGCAGCGACTGCTTTGGCCACGGGGGCGACGATCTCTACGTATCGGTGCCCATTGGCACCCTGATCAGCGATTTTGACACCGGAGAGCAGCTTGGTGACCTGGTGCGTGAGGGCGATACGCTGCTGGTGGCCCGTGGCGGCAAAGGCGGCTGGGGCAACACGCGCTTCAAGTCGAGCACCAACCGCTCGCCGCGCAATTTCGGGCCGGGCCTCCCGGGCGAGCGGCGCACGCTGGCGCTCGAGCTGAAAGTCATCGCGGATGTGGGGCTGCTTGGGTTACCGAACGCCGGCAAGTCCACGCTCATCAGCGTCGTCTCGGCCGCACGCCCCAAGGTGGCGGATTACCCGTTCACCACGCTTTACCCGAACCTTGGTGTGGTTTCCGTGGGCGAGCATCGCAGCTTCGTCATGGCGGACATTCCGGGCCTCATCGAGGGTGCGGCGGAGGGGGCGGGGCTCGGCATCCGGTTCCTCAAACATCTTCAGCGCACGCGCGTGCTGCTGCATCTGGTGGATATCGCACCGCTGGACCCCGCGGCGGATCCAGTGAAGGACGCGCGGTCGATCGTCGGCGAGCTCAAGAAGTTCAGCAAAGACCTCATCGACAAGCCGCGCTGGCTGGTGCTGAACAAGATCGACCTGGTCCCCAAGGACGAGGTGGATAAACGCTGCAAGGACATCGTTCGTCGACTGCGCTGGAAAGGGCCGACGTTCCGGATGTCGGGTGCCACGGGCGAAGGCACCAAAGAGTTGATGCAGGCGATCATGCGGCACATTGAACAGAATCCGGTGCAGAAGCCGGAGGATGAAGAAGAGCAAGCCACTGTCGAGTAAGTGCGGGCATGCGATGAGTGCGTCACGCCGTGCGGTCGGGCGCGCGTGCTACTCATCGCGCCATGAAATTTCCGCTCGGCGCTACTTTACTTATGTTGGGTCTCTGCGGCGGACTAGCCGCTTACGTTCGTGAGCCTGAGAAGGTCAGCAAGCCTGCACCGATAGGGGTTCAGCGCCTCGACCCGTCGCTGGACAGGCTCGTCCCACTCGATGCGAAAGTCGATTCCGTTGCGAACGGCTTTGGTTTCACCGAAGGCCCCGTGTGGGAAAACGACTGCAACTGCCTGCTGTTCAGCGACCTGCCCGGCAACGTCATCTACAAATATTCGCCGTCGGACGGCAAGACCACGGTCTTCATGCAGCGGGCCGGCTTCCAGGGAACGGACATCTGGCGCTGGGGCGGCCTGAACTGCAACGGCCGCGCCGAGAGCGACGCTCAATACGAGTGCTTTCCCCTGATCGGTCCAGATGGGCTCGCACTCGACCCTGAAGGCCGGTTGATCATCGCCACGTATGCGGGCCGCTCCATCGATCGTATCGAGAAGGACGGCACGCGCACCGTGCTGGCGGACGGCTATGAAGGCCGGCGCTTCAACGGCCCGAACGATGTCGTCGTCCGTCGCGATGGCGCGATCTACTTTACTGACACGTTTGGCGGCCTCCGCGACGGCGACAACGATCGGCGTAAGCAATTGCCCTACAACGGCGTCTACCGCTGGAAAGACGGCGTGCTCACCTTGCTCGTCTCGGACATGCCGAAAACCAATGGCCTCGTGTTCTCACCCGACGAGCGCAATTTGTACGTGAACGGCAGCGGTGACAACTACGTGCGACGCTACGACGTGCAGCCGGATGGCACGTTGTCGAATGGCGTGCTGTTCATCAACCTGAAGGGTCACGCCGAGCACGGCGCAACGGATGGCATGAAGGTCGATGCGGAAGGCAATCTCTACGTGACCGGACCCGGCGGCGTCTGGGTCGTGTCGCCGCAGGGCCTGCACCTGGGCACGCTGCATATTCCGGAGATTGCGATCAATCTTGCATTTGGCGATGCCGATCGGAAGTCGCTTTACGTTACTGCGCACACGGGCGTTTACCGCGTTCGCCTGAAGACGGCCGGCCTCTGACAGGTGAGAGCGGCCCTCAATCGCCGGGCGGCTGCAAAGTTTTTTTATCCTCTGGGAAGCACTACTTCCGCAACCAGCCCTCGCGCTTCGCGATTGCGTAACTTCAACTCGGCGCCGTGCCCCAGCGCGATGTCGCGCGCAGTTCAGGCGAGGGTTCGACGGTGACGTATCAGTCGGCTACGGATTACGCCGTGCTGAGGTCAGGGACGTATCAAGTGAGGTTTGCCGCGACCGGCACCTCGCGAATGGTGCTGGATACGACGATTACTGTGATTGATGGCAGCGTCAGCACGTATGTGCTGAACGACGACCCCGAGAGTGGGGATTTGGACCTGATGCCGGTGGAAGAGGCTTTGAATTAGGGCACGGGGGTGCGGCGGCCGCAAACCCTGCAACCCATCAAGTCAAAGGCCCCCTGCGAATGTGGGGGCCTCGCGCAACCGTCGAAGTCTTACGACTTCGCCTGGCCCTGAACCTGCTCGTGCGCTTCGCGCGCGGCGCGATCACGCACCAGGCGAAGCACGAACGAACGCCTTCCGGCGGGGGTTCGGTTCAGGGTGGGAGCCGTGCGCTGAGGAGCGGCACGACGGGCGGCTGCGTCTTTCGGGTTCATTGAGACATCCCTCGTATGCGCGCGGCGAGCCGGCTTTTGTGCCGGGCAGCCTTGTTCCGATGGACAATCTGCTTGTTGACCAGCGAATCGATAATCGGCACGGCCGTGACGTAGCTCTTCTGAGCTTCATCCTTTTTTCCGCTCGTGATTGCGTCGTTAACGCCACGAATGGCTGAGCGCATGCGAGAACGCAGCGCCACGTTGTGCGTGCGATGTTTCTCGGCCTGCCGGGCAGCCTTTTCAGCGGACTTGGTATTCGCCACGAATTCTCCGTTTACGATTTGGCCAATTTGAAGGGGGCGTAAGTCTGAGCACGGGGAGGGGGGATGTCAACGCCACTTATCGCTCTGAAAGGGGGCGGATCAAGAGGCCCTCAATCGCCGGGCGGCTGGGAGCCGGAGGAGCAGGTAGCCAGGCCTGCTCCGGGCACGGCATCCCTCCGGTATAGTCCCCGCCGCCAAACGGGGATCCATTGAGCAAGGCCATATTCAGAAGCACGGGCGTCGTCGGGGCCATGACGCTCGTATCCCGGGTGCTGGCGCTGGTGCGCGATGTCCAGTTCGCCCGGGCGTTCGGAGCCGGGTCGGGGATGGACGTCTTCCTGGTCGCCCAGATGATCCCCAACCTCGGCCGCCGCATGTTCGCGGAAGGCGCCTTCTCCCAGGCGTTCGTGCCCGTCTTCACGGCCACCAAGACCACCGGCACCCACGACGACGCCCGCGACCTCATGGCAGTGGTCATGGGCACGCTCGGTGGCGTGCTCAGCATCGTCACCATCATCGGCTGCCTGGCGGCACCGCTGCTGCTCTGGCTGTTTGCCTCCGGCTTCGCGGCCGACCCCACGAAGAGCGAGCTGGGCGCGGACCTGCTCCGCTGGACCTTCCCCTACCTGATGTTCATCTCGCTTACGTCCCTGGCGGGCGGGGTGCTCAACGCCTACGGCAAATTCGCCGTGCCGGCCATTACGCCGGTGATCCTTAACCTGTGTTTCATCGCCGCCGTCTTCGTCGACGCCAGCTCCGTCCGCGTGCTGGCTTACGCCGTGTTCGTCGCAGGAATCCTGCAGTTCGCTTTCCAGCTGCCGGCCCTCCTGCAGCTGCGCATGCTGCCCTGGCCGCGATGGGCCTGGAGCGACCCGCGTGTCAAACGGGTCGTGTCACTCATGATTCCCGTGCTGATCGGCTCGTCGGTCGCCCAGATCAGCCTCCTGCTGAACACGAACCTCTCCACGCACCTGGGCGATGGACCGGTGAGCTGGCTGTACTACTCGAATCGCCTGATGGAGTTCCCGCTAGGCATTTTCAGCATCGCCATCGGCACCGCGATTCTCCCCGCGCTCTCCGCACAGCATGCCGTGAAGTCCACCGCGCACTTCTCGGCCACCCTCGACTGGAGCTTGCGAATGATCACGGTGATCGGCCTTCCGGCGGCGGTCGGCATGATCCTGCTGGCCGGCCCCATGGTCGCGACCATCTATGGCGGCGGCCATTTCACCGGCGAGGACGTGCGCATGACCACGTACGCGCTGTGGGCCTACGGTGTGGGATTCTTGGGCTTTTCCCTAGTGAAGGTTCTGGTGCCCGGCTTCTACGCGCGGCACGAGATGAAATTGCCCGTGCGGTTCGCCATCACGTCACTGATCATCGGAATGACGCTCAGCGTGGGCCTGTTTGTGGTCCATCACTTCATTAAATTCGAGGCGCCGCACGTCGTGCTCGCAGCTTCCACGTCGCTCACCGCCTGCATCAACGCCGGCCTGCTGTTTCGGCGGCTGAGGAAAGATGGCGTATATGCGCCAGAACCCGGTTGGGCCATCTACGCGACGCGCGTCGGCGCCGCCACTGCAGTGATGACCGCGCTCGTATTGCTGTTCGGCGGCTCCCTGAGCCTATGGCAGTCGCTGCATGGGCTGGAGAAGGTGTTTCGGCTCGCCGTGGTCATTGTGGGCGCCATCGCCGCCTACTTCGGGGTGCTGCTCGCACTCGGGTTGCGTCCCCGGCACCTCTCGACGCGGCCATGATCCGTACCGCGCTCCGGTGGTCCCCGCCCCTCGCGGCGGGGTGCCCGGAACCCTATACTGAAACGCTTTGACGGCCACGGCGTACATGGAGCTCATTCGCGGACTGCCTAATCTGCGCCAGCGCCATCAAGGCCCGGTCGTCACCATCGGCACGTTCGACGGCATCCATCCCGGTCACCAGGCGCTCATCCGCGCGGTGCTGGGCCACGGAAAGCGCCTGTCGCGGCCGACGATGCTGCTGACGTTCGAGCCCATGCCGCGCGAATACCTGGCGGCGGAAAATCCGCCGGCCCGGCTCACGTCGTGGCGCGAGCGGTTCCGCATCCTGCAGCGAACCGGCCTCGACTCGGTGCTGCAGCTCCGGTTCGGGGAGAGCCTTCGTAAACTCTCCGGCGAAGCCTTCGCCTGCCTGCTGGCGGAAAAGCTGCGGGCCGCGGCGGTGGTCATCGGGCATGACTTCAAGTTCGGTCGCTGCGGGGAGGCGAACGCGCCCATGCTGAGCGACGCCGGCAAGCGCCTCGGGTTCGAGGTAGATGTGGTGCCGCCCGTGCTCATCGACGGGGTGCGCGTGAGCAGCAGCCAGATTCGCGGCGCGCTCGAGGGCGGCGACCTGGAAAGTGCGCAGCGCTGGCTCGGCCGGCCTTATTCGATGGTGGGCCGGGTGGTGCAGGGCCAGAAGCTGGGGCGAAACCTGGGTTTCCCCACGGCGAACCTGCGGCTCGGGCGCAAACGATCGCCCATCCACGGCATATTCGCCGTGCGAGTGTTCGGGGTGCCGGGCCTGGCAGCGGCGCCCGGAGTTGCAAGCCTCGGCACGCGCCCCACCGTAGGGGGTACGGTGCCGCTGCTCGAAGCGCACCTGTTCGATTTCGATGGTGACCTCTACGGCCGCGAGATCGAAGTGGAGTTCGTAGCGAAGCTGCGCGATGAGGTGCACTTCGAAGGCCTGGATGCGCTGGTCGAGCAGATGCATCGGGACGCGGCGCAGGCCAAACGTATATTGGGAGTGTGAAAGAGAATGTTCTGTTTTCCCCCGGCGCTCTTTGCGCCGCTATCCGAGCGGGGTTCGCGTTTCGCGATCCCCGTAAGTCCCGGCCGCAGGCCGTGATATGACCGATTACAAAAGCACGATCAACTTGCCGCAGACGGACTTCCCGATGAAGGCGGACCTCGCCAATCGCGAAGCCGGCATCCAGAAGCACTGGGATGACAGCGGCCTGTATCAGAAAATGCGCGACGTTGGGCGCGGTCGCCCGCGCTTCGTGCTGCACGATGGTCCGCCGTACGCCAACGGCGAAATTCACATCGGCCACGCACTCAACAAGATTCTGAAAGACATCATCGTCAAGTCCCACACGATGGACGG
>JBDTUL010000184.1:0-10339 GCA_040007735.1 Gammaproteobacteria bacterium
ATGGCCGCAGTTGGCGGTGTTCGCAAGTCTATGACTCGGCCGCCGACTGCGGCAGAATTGCAATTCGCCATCGACTGGTCGTTGAAACGGCGATGGGACCGGGCTCTCGCATAGATTGAGTCTATCTGCGCAGGGTTTTGCTCGCTTAATCGCCCGCCGATGCACCGGAACCCGCGCAGGCCACGCAACAGAAGATCTCGCTGATACCCGGCGATAAGTCGCGCTAATCCTCGCCATAAAATCAATTAGGAACGGGTGCATCGGCCCGTGACTACTATCGCCGGCAGGCAGACTGCACCGGACCTGCGCCGCCCCTGGCATAAGCATCACTAATACGTATCTTCAGAGATATTAGATCGGTGAATTCACCACGTGATTATTCTCGAGCTATCGGATTGGCACATTTTCAGAGGTCACTGTCATGCGATTGACGGAAGAGCAACTGCAGAAGTTCGAACAGGATGGCTTTCTCATCCTGCCCCAGCTGTTCTCCACTGCTGAAATCGAAGTGCTGCGGGCGGGGATGAATCGCGCGTTCCGGCAGAACAGTCCGGCGAACATCAAGGAAAAGCACAGCAACGTCGTCCGCACAGCCATGGCGCTTCATCAGCGGGACGAGGTGTTTGCGAAGCTCGTCCGCCACCCGAATTTCGTCGAGCCGGCGCGGCAGCTTGCGGGTCCTGATCTGTACGTGCAGCAGGCGAAGATCAATGTGAAAGAGGCATTCACCGGCGAAGCCTGGCAATGGCACCAGGATTTCTCGACCCATCATCACGATGACGGCGTGCCGGAACCGCAGGCACTGAACCTTCATGTGTTCCTCGACGACGTCGACGAATTCAACGGACCCCTGTATTTCATTCGAGGCTCACATCGCTTCGGCCCCTCCGCCACTTTCCAGGACACGGTAAGCACGAGCTTTCCGTTGTGGGTGGTGCCCGCCGAGGCGGTGAAGAACATGGCAAAGAAGGGGGATCTGGTCTCCGCGACCGGGGCTGCCGGCACCGCACTGATTTTCGGCGACTGCCTGGTGCACGGCTCGCCGCCCAACCTCTCGCCCTGGCCGCGCTCCATCTTTTCGCTCATCCTCAACCCGGTGAGCAATCACTACACGAAAGACAAGCGGGCAGAGCACTTTCACCATCGAGACCTGACGCCCGTTACTGCGCTGGGCGCTACGTGCCTTACTGACATCCAGGCAGAGGAATCCGCCGCTTGAACGCGTCAACGCAATCCAGCAAAGCCGCGACTGCGGATCGGGCGACGACAGCCAGTCTGCAGCGGAGGTCATGGGTGTCGACGCCCAGCGAAGACTTCGTGCAGAAAGTTGCGGACGAAACGGCTGCGGCGGACGCCGATCTCGTCGAGAGCCGTATCGCCGGCCTGGCGCGTCAGAATCGCGAGATTCACGAAGAGTTGTGCTTCAACCTGAATCCCGCGACCAACGTCATGAACCCCAAGGCCGAGGCCTTGCTGGCCAGTGGCCTGGGCACGCGTGTCTCGCTGGGTTACCCCGGCGACAAATACGAGATGGGCCTGGAGGCGGTCGAGCAGATCGAGGTCATCGCCGCGGAATTGGCCGCTGAAATCTTCTCGGCCCCATTCGCCGAGATCCGGGTTCAGTCCGGAGCAATGGCCAACCTCTACGCGTTCATGGCCACGTGTTCACCCGGCGATCGCATCATCGTTCCGCCGGCGCAAATCGGAGGTCACGTCACTCACCACCCGGCGGGCGCTGCGGGCCTGTATAGATTGGAGATACACGAGGCGCCCGTCGATGCATCGGGATACAGCGTAGACCTCGAGGGGCTGCGAGCCCTGGCGTTGAAGATCCGGCCGCGACTCATCACCATCGGCGGTAGCCTCAATCTGTTCCCCCACCCCGTCCGATCGATCCGCACGATAGCGGATGAGGTGGACGCTGCGGTTCTCTTCGACGCTGCGCATGTGTCTGGAATGGTTGCGGGCGGGGCTTGGCCACAGCCACTGGCCGAAGGCGCACATCTCATGACGATGAGCACTTACAAGAGTCTCGGTGGACCGCCCTCGGGTTTGATAGTGACCAATGACGCCGTGCTGGCGGAGCGCATCGACAAGATCGCGTATCCGGGGCTCACTGCCAATTTCGACGTGGCGAAATCCGCGTCGCTTGCGATCTCACTACTGGACTGGCGCGTTTTCGGTCGCGCGTATGCGCAGGCCATGCGGGATTGCGCCAAGGCCCTCGCGGGAAGCCTTGCGAGTGCGGGCATCCCGATCTTTGCAGCCGATCGCGGCTACACCACCTCGCATCAATTCGCTATCGAGGCGGCACGCTTTGGTGGCGGACAGACGGCCGCCAAACTATTGCGTCGGGCGAACATACTCACCTGCGGGATCGGTTTGCCGGGCGAGGCGGTGCCAGGCGACCTGAACGGGCTGCGAATCGGCACACCTGAAATGGCTCGATGGGGAATGACCGCTGCCGACATGCCTGCCCTCGGCGCATTGATCGCCGGCGTGCTGGCGGGAAAGGCGCCTCCCGAGAGCTTTGCTCCTGCTGTCGTCGAGCTGCGACGTCGCTTCAATGTCCTGAGGTACGTTCGCTGAGTTTCACAAGCGCCCGTCGAACATGAGTCACTCGTCGCCCAAGGCAATTGAAGCCTACCGGCTGATGAGGGCGGGGCGGTTGGTCGAGGCGCTGCGGTTGGCTGAAAGCGATGTGGCCGGGCAGAGCGTTTGCCTGCCAACACATGGAATGCTCGCAACCCTGCTGCTGCAGTTGGGGCGAGCGCCGGACGCTGAACAAGTAGTCTCGCAGGCGCTCGAGTACCAGGAAGGATGCGCCGACGCATACGATGCTTTAGCGCATGCATCCATGCTGCTCGGGCAACACGAGCGCGCGAATGCGTTGTATCGACGTGCCACGATGCTGGCGCCAGGGGATTCGCGGTTCTGGTACAACCTGGCGTCCAGCGAGCGCAGCCTTGGGAGACTGAGCGAGGCCGAGCAGGCATGCGATCGCTCCATCGCGCTCGATAGAACGCGATACCCAAGCTACCTGTTGCGCGCGGAACTTCGGGTTCAGACAAGCGAATCCAATCACGTGCCGGAGTTGCAGTCCGAGCTGGCCCGCTGCAACCTGGATGATCGAGGGCGCATGTTCCTCGGCTACGCCCTGGCGAAGGAGCTGGATGACCTGCAGCGCTTCGATGAGGCGTTCGAGAATCTGGCCAGGGCCTCGAAGATTCGCAAGCGCCATCTCACTTACAACGTCGCGGTAGATGAGCGAAAGCTGCAGCGGATTCATGAAGTGTCTCCCGCCTCTGCATTGAGTAGCGTTTCAGCAGGCACAGATTCCGGCCGATATATTTTCATAGTCGGGCTGCCTCGATCGGGCACCACACTTCTCGAGCACATGCTGATGGGCCTGCCGGGCGTGCGCTCGAATGGCGAAACCGACAATTTCGGCCGCGCGCTGGCCGCAGCGGCCGCGCCGGGCACCGCGGATATATTCGCCCGTGCTGCGGCCGCACGTCCTGCAGTGGTGGCCGCGAACTACAGGCGGTTGGCCGATGCGCAGTCGCCGGACGTCAGCATCATCGAAAAAGTGCCGATGAATTATCTGTATCTCGGCGCCATCCGTCGGACGCTACCAAACTCGAGGATAGTGCTGGTGAGTCGCCAGCCGCTTGACAGCTGCTTCGCCATGTATCGCACGCTGTTCGGCGAGGCCTATCCATTCAGCTACGATTTCGACGACCTGGCGCGTTACTATGCTGCGTATGAGCGGTTGATGGCTCATTGGCGGGCCTGTCTCGGGAACTCGCTGTGCGAAGTGACCTATGAAGAACTGGTGACGTCGCCTGCAGATGCAAGCGCGAGGGTTGCCGAGTTTTGCGGCCTGCAATGGAACGATCGGGCCGTCGAGATCCACAAACGATCCACCGTATCGCTGACGGCGAGCGCGGCACAGATTCGTCGCCCAATCTACCGCTCATCGCTGGATCGCCTGAGCCACTACGAGTGCCACCTCGAGCCTCTCGCGCAGGCGCTGCGACTCCGGACTGTAGCGCATTCATCACGACCCGATCTTGTAGCTCCCGTTAGAACTAGTGGGTAACGCCTGCCACGGCGCCCGGCGACATCGTCAGTAGCTACGGCCAAAGCATCAACGAACCGCGGATGCTGTACCTCCGAGGCTCGTACCCGAGCTTCACCAATCCATGCGCATCGATGAAGCCCGGGTCGTAGTCGTAGTTTCCCGTGACTCTGGCTACAGCGTGGGAAGAACCGTTCGAACGTGCGATTCGAAGTTGCGTAGCAGGCGGGATTTATTGTGCTGCCCGGTCTGAACCGTGATGCCCACTGATGGCAGCCTGGGAAGCCCAGTCGACGGAGGCAGCGTGTAGAGATCGGGCGGCACAGCGGTTTCTGTGAGCACCGTAATCGCCTGGCCGGAACGCACCACTGCAGTGAGCCCCGCCACACTGCCGCTCGCATACGCGATGTGATACTTGCGACCGGCGCGTTCGAGCCGCGATGTCGCTGCCTGGTGATCCAGCGTATCGAGATCGGAAAGGGCGAGTTGCAGCGGATCTCGATTGAAGGCATCGCTGCCCTTGACGCCAACCCAGACGAACGGTTCACGGCGCAGGAATTGATCGCGCTGTGGACTATCGGGCAGCGAGACGATTGCAATATCGAGCACGTAATTCTTCAGCTTGTCTTGCAATCGAGGCGTTGGAGCGCAGACCACCTCGACGAACACCTGCGGGTGCTGACGGGAAAAACTTTGCAGCAGGGGGGGCAGGAAAACGCGGGCGTAGTCATCGGGACACCCGAAGCGAACATTGCCCGACAAACTCACGCCCAGCAATTCCGCGACGGCTTCGTCGTGAGCGCGCAGTATCTTCTGGGCGTGTATCAGCAGCCGCTCCCCGTGCAACGTGAGTGTGATGCCGCGACCGGTGCGGATCATCAAGATCTGTTGAGCGGAGGTCTCGAGTCGTTTCACCTGTTGGCTCAACGCAGCCTGAGTGCGCCCGACGCGATCCGCAGCACGACTCATCACGCCGGCTTCGGCGATGGCGGCAAAGTTCCGCAACAGATCGATGTCGAATTGCGTAGACATGGCTATTAGATAACCTTAAGGCGTGTATCACAGCTATCAGAAATTCTTAGGTACCGCAAGCGGGTGTGCGACCTCTGATCTGCAAGAGTGCGCAGGTCATGGATAACGGCGCCTTATGCCCTGTATTAGAGCTATTAGACGCATCCCGCGCACCTTTCACTAATATCGCTTCTGGTTCATTAACGGAACAGTATCCAATGAGTGGCGAATACGGCGGCCCGCCACGGTTGGACCAGACACTGACGAGAGCCTCGCTCGGCGTACAGAAAGGCGATCGCGTGGCGTTGTGGTCGCAAAACCGCGCCGAGTGCGCCGAGGTCCTGTTTGGCGTGCCGATGCCTGGCGCGATTGCGGCGCCGTTGGATTTCTGGTGGACCTGGAAGGACGCTTACGCCGGCGTCCTGCGTTCCTGGCAGCAGCCGAGCGCAAGTTTGCTGCCGGTGGTGAAGCAAGTGGAGCGGCATTGATCTCCGGTTCGGCGGATGGGCGCTGTACATGAACCGGCGTGTCAAATCAGTCGAGGCGTGCATCGAGGGCGCCAAGCGCAAGAGCCTCAGTCGCTCGCTCGGTGCAATCCAGCTGATGCTACTCGGCATCGGCGCAGTGATTGGCACGGGGATTTTCGTTCTCACGGCAATCGGCGCGGAGCGGGCAGGGCCCGGTATTCTGCTGTCCTTCGTCATCGCCGCCACGGTGTGTGGGTTCGCGGCACTTGCCTACGCGGAGCTCGCGGCAATGGTGCCGGTCGCGGGAAGCGCCTACACCTATTCCTATGTCGTGATCGGCGAGTTCGTCGCCTGGCTCGTCGGCTGGAATCTGATATTGGAATACGCCGTCGCGGGAGCGGCGGTTGCAGTGGGATGGTCCGGTTACATGACGGGGCTGCTGCACAGCCTGGGCATTGAAATGCCGCTGGCGCTCAAGGCCGGCATGTTTGCGGTGAAAGGCGGAGGTGTGAACCTCATTGCGGTGACGTGCGTAGCAGCGGTTACCGGCTTGCTCGTCATCGGCACGCGCGAGAGTGCGAACTTTACCACAGCGCTGGTGTTCGTGAAGCTGCTCGCGCTCGGCGCATTCATCGCGATTGCGCTACCCCGGATCAACTGGGCGAACTTTCATCCCTTCATGCCTTACGGCTTCGGGACAACCGAAGTCGGCGGGGTCGCCAAGGGAGTCATGGCGGCGGCAGCGCTGATCTTTTTTGCCTACATCGGCTTCGATGCGGTGTCGACGGCGGCCGAGGAAACGCGCAATCCCAATCGCAATGTGCCTCTCGGGCTCATAGGGTCGCTCATCATTTGCACGCTCGTGTATCTGCTCGTGGCGGCGGGGGCGGTGGGCGCGATGCGGTATACCGAGCTCGTGGGTAGTACAGAGCCGCTTGCATTCATACTTCGAGGCCTGGGTTTTCCGGCAATCGGCAATCTCGTGGCATTGGCGGCCATCGTCGCGTTGCCCACTGTGGTGCTCATGATGCTGTTTGCGCAGACGCGAATCCTGTTCGCGATGTCCCGCGACGGCTTGCTGCCGGATCGTTTGAGCACAGTGCATCCGCGCTTTCGCACGCCTCATGTGATCACGGTGCTGACGGGCTGCTTCGTCGCCGTTGTCGCGGGCCTGTTCTCGGTCGATGAGATTGCGGAGTTGTCCAACACGGGCACCCTGTTCGCTTTCGTGGCGGTGGGCATCTCGGTGATGGTGTTACGTCGCACGCAACCTCATCGCGCGCGACCTTTTCGCTGCCCGGCGATCTGGATCGTTGGGCCGGCTGCCGTGCTCGGATGTCTGTGCCTGTTCATGAGCCTGCCCAGGTTGGCGCAGGGGCGATTCGCTATCTGGACGGCGGTTGGCGCCGTTGTGTACTTCGTTTACGGCTACCGACGCAGCCCTCTGGGCGAACAATGAGGTATCTATGCCCACCACGAGCTCAGAGACACTGGCCTGTGCGCTGATAGAGAAGATCGAGTTGTGGAGTGAGTTCGCGCTCGGTCACAAGGATCTCGAACCGGGCAGTGCCCTGTTGATTTCCGAGATCCAGTCGCGCAATTCGGATCTGGTGCGGCAGTTGTATGACATACACAGCGCTCACCTGCGCGGTGAGATTTCGGCGGACGTCTGGGCCCGGTTTCGCAGCAGCGTGCTTCTGTTGCTCTCGACGACGCACTTCGGGAGCCATTGGGATTCGGCTCGGGCCGGGTATCCGGAGGAGTTTCGGGCCTGGATGCAGGGCCTGCTCGCTTCGAGGGACGCATGAACTATCAATTGCACGACAAGCACGTTCGACTACTGGGTGCCGACCAGTACATCGCTCCCAACGCCACGCTGATTGGCGACGTGACGCTTCACGCCGGAGTCAGTATCTGGTTTGGGGCCGTTCTCCGCGGGGACAACGATCCGATCGTGATCGGCCAGGAGTCGAACATCCAGGATGGATGCATCCTGCACACCGATCCCGGATTCGAGCTGCGGGTAGGCAAGGGCGTCACCGTGGGTCACGGCGCTATCCTCCACAGCTGCACGGTTGGCGAGGCCAGCCTCATCGGAATTCGTTCGACGGTACTCACCGGCGCAGTCATCGGGCGCGATTGCATCATCGGCGCCAACTCGCTGGTGACGGAGCGTTCGCGCATTCCTGATGGCTGTCTCGCGTTCGGTAGCCCGGCCAGGCCACAGCGGCCGCTCACAGACGCGGACCGGCAGTTGATCCAGGACAGCGCTCGTGACTACTACGAGCGCGGCAAGCTTTATTCGGTGTCCCTCAAACCCAAGACTTGATACCTCGCCGCGTCGAGTGGGGGCAGATCGCGGCAGATCATCCGGTCCCGGCCTGCGGCGCCGATAAACACCGCCTTATGAGTGGCATTAGCGCTATTAGCTATCGCCCGTCCTTTGCGGGTGGCTAAGATCAAAGAAGTCACTGCCGTCAATTCAAAAAAAGGATCCAGCATGGGGAAAACACGCGTGAGATCGAGACTGCTGTATTTCGTCGCCGCCGCCGCCGGTCTTGCCATGGCAACTGCCGCGTCGGCGGATCCATCACCACCACAGCAGAGCCTGCTGATTGGCACGAACGACATCCCGAAAGACTTCCATGATGTCTTTCCCGGCGGCAAGGACTTCGTCGAGCGCGTTGAGATGATTCCCATGCGCGACGGAGTCAAGCTCAAGACCTTCATCATGATCCCGAAAGGAGCACATGGGGCTCCCATCCTGTTGACTCGAACGCCCTATGACGCGGAAGGGCGCACGCATCGGGCGGTGAGCGCCTCGCTGCTGTCGACGCTACCGCTCAGCGACACCGTGTTCGCGGAAGCCGGATACATTCGCGTGTTTCAGGATGTCCGCGGGAAATACGGGTCGGAGGGTGACTACGTCATGATGCGTCCCGTCCGGGGTCCGCTGAATCCGACCTCCGTCGACCACACCACCGATGCCTGGGACACCATCGACTGGCTGGTAAAAAACATACCGGAATCCAATGGCCGCGTCGGCATGATCGGCTCGTCCTACGAGGGATTCACGGTGGTCATGGCCCTGCTCGATCCTCATCCCGCGCTCAAGGCTGCGGTCCCCGAGAGTCCCGTCCTCGATGTCTACATGGGAGATGACTGGTTTCACTACGGCGCTTTCCGCAACTTGATGCTCGGCTACGTGCACATGCAGACCGTGCAGAAGGGTGCTGGAGTGGTGACTCCGAGCGACACCTACGATAAGTACGAGGAATTCCTTCGCGCCGGCTCCACCGGAGACTACGTGCGCAGCCGCGGGCTCGAGAAGTTGCCGTGGGTTGCGCGCGAGATGGCGCATCCCGCATACGATGAATTCTGGCAGGGCCAGGATCTCGTCAGGTTGGTGGCCGCCCATCCCTCTTCGGTCGCGACACTGTGGGAGCAGGGGCTTTACGACCAGGAGGACATGTGGGGCGCCAATCACGCCTGGCTCGCGCTGAAAGCCGCTGGCCACGAGTCCAACAACTGGCTGGTCATGGGGCCGTGGTCGCACAGCCAGGCCAATGGAGAGGGCTACAACCTGGGGCCCCTCAAGTGGGTCGGCGACACCTCCAGACAATACAACCGCGACATGCTGTTGCCGTTCTTCAACGAGCACCTGCGCGACGGGCCGCCGGCGCACCTGGCGCGCGCGGCGATCTACAACACCGGTGAGAATCATTGGGAGTATTTCCAGGACTGGCCGTCCGCGTGCGAGCACGGTTGCGCCGCCGGGTTGACGCCGTTGTATCTCGCCAAGGGCTTCGGTTTGTCTCTCGACAAGCCGGCAGAGTCCAAGGCGGGCGACACCTACGTCAGCGATCCCGCGCAGCCCGTGCCCTTCCTGCCACGTCCGGTGCTGGATCCCTTCTTCGGCTACGGGACAACCTATGCCGGGTACGAACCCTGGAGCGCGTGGCTGGTGCACGACCAGCGCTTCGTGGAGGGCCGCGCGGATGTGCTCGTGTACGAGACTCCGATTCTGACCGCGCCGGTGCGCGTGCGCGGCATTCCCGTGGCGGACATTCGCGCCACGACCACGGGGACCGACGGCGATTTCGTAGTCAAGTTGATCGATGTCTATCCGCCGGACGTGGCAAACGATCCGTCCATGGGCGGGTACGAGCTGCCGATCGCGTTGGATATCTTCCGCGGCCGCTACCGCGATAGCTTCGAGCATCCGACCGCTATACCGGAGAACAAGGCGCAGCGGTATCGCTTCGACCTGCCCAATGTGAACCACGTGTTCCAGCCCGGCCATCGCATCATGGTGCAGATCCAGTCGACCCTGTTTCCGGTCTACGATCGCAACCCGCAAACCTTCGTGCCCAACATCTTCAACGCCAGGCCCGCCGATTATCGTGCGGCGGACGTGACGATCCTGCGCTCGAAGAACGAGGCCACGGCGGTGTGGTTGCCGGTCATCGACCAGGCCCAGCACTAGCGCGCCGGAGCGCAAGTCTGGCGCGCAGATCCACGCTCGTGCGTGCGGTCGTTGAGCTGCTCAACGACCGCATCGCTGCTCAAACCCGGTGGAATGCATCGATTCGCGAGCCGTGCCTTTTCGACACCACCGTGGACGCGGTTCCCGGATCAGCGCAGGTACTCGTCGAACCAGTTGATGACCCGTGTCATGACATCGGCCTGGTCTTCGCGCTTGAAGAAGTCGTGGCCTTCGTCGGGATAGACCACGAACTGGGTTTTGACGCCCAGCCGGCGCAGAGCGTTCCAGTATTCG
>JBDTUL010000185.1:0-10295 GCA_040007735.1 Gammaproteobacteria bacterium
CTGGGGGACTAGGATTCGAACCTAGGTAAACGGAGTCAGAGTCCGTTGTCCTACCATTAGACGATCCCCCAATGGCGGGTCCTGTGCCCGAGCGATTAGCGCTTGGAGTACTGCGGTCCGCGACGTGCTTTGCGACGTCCGACCTTCTTGCGCTCGACCTCTCGCGCATCGCGAGTGACGAAACCAGCAGTACGCAGCGTCTTTCGCAGCGTTTCATCGTATTCGATGAGGGCGCGGGTGATGCCGTGACGGATGGCGCCGGCCTGGCCTGTGATGCCGCCGCCGTCGACCCGCACGCTGATGTCGAACTTGTTCACGAGCTGCACGGCCTCCAGCGGCTGGCGCACGATCATGCGGCCGGTTTCGCGGCCGAAGAACTCATCGAGCGGCCGGTTGTTCACCGTAATGGTGCCCTTGCCGGTGCGCATGTAGACGCGGGCCGTGGCGGTTTTGCGCCGTCCGGTGCCGTAATTAGGGGTAGCTGCCATGACAATTATCCTTAGGCTTCCAGCTCGAGGGCTTTAGGCTGCTGAGCGGTGTGCGGGTGCTTGCCGCCCGCGAAAACGTGGAGTTTCTTGAACATGCGCCGCCCCAGCGGGTTCTTCGGCAGCATGCCCTTCACGGCAAACTCGATGACCCGCTCGGGGTGCTCATTGAGCAGCTTGTCGAGCGCGATCTGCTTGATGCCGCCGATGTGCCCGGTGTGGTGGTAGTAAATCTTGTCCGTCAGCTTGCGGCCGGTGACACGGATTTTCTCGGCATTGACCACGACGATGTGATCGCCCATGTCCACATGCGGGGTGTAATCCGCCTTGTGCTTGCCCTTCAGACGATGGGCAATCTGGGACGCCAGGCGCCCGAGCGTCTTTTCGTTCGCGTCGATGAGGAACCAGTCCCCGCGCACTTCGGCGGGCTTGGCGGAAACAGTCGTCATGGATAGGGGCATGGCTAAATCCGAGTGGCCTGACCCGGGTAAATCGGGCCGGCTTTGTGAACCGCAAAAAAGGCGCGGAAGTTTACTGAACGCCCCCCGCCAATGCAAAGCGGACTACCGGTGCGAGCGGACCTGCCCTCTATAATAGAGGCCATGGCGCTCCCTCAACTGCCTTTCCTGCCCTCCCTGGATTCGATAATTTCCGTTGCAGACCGGGGGTTACGCGCGGTTTTCGCGCCCGCGCAGGCTTCGCGACCGCTTCCGGCCGCAGGCCCCCTTCCCGAGCTCACCGATGCCGAAAAGCGCGAATCGGGTGCCCTGATGCGGGTGAACCATACCGGGGAAGTGGCCGCGCAGGCGCTTTATCATGGCCAGGCCTTCGCCGCCCGGTCGGGCCAGACGCGCGAAATGTTGCTGAAGGCGGCCCGCGAGGAGACCGACCACCTCGCCTGGTGTGAAGCCCGGCTGTCCGAGCTGCAGTCACGCACAAGCTTTCTCAACCCGCTCTGGTATGCCGGATCTTTCGCCATCGGCGCGCTCGCCGCGGCCTTTGGCGATCGCACCAGCCTCGGGTTCGTCACGGAGACGGAGCGACAGGTCGAAGGCCATATCGACGACCAGCTCGCGAAGCTCCCGAGCAATGATTTCCGCAGCCGCGCGATACTCGAGGCGATGCGGACAGATGAAATTGAGCATGGCGCGGCCGCGAAGGCCGCCGGTGGTGGCGAATTACCTGCTCCGGCACGCTCGCTGATGAAGCACACGGCACGTGTGATGACGCATACTGCGTACTGGATTTGAGACTTTCGCTTTGTTATAGCTTGCAGTTGTTCGGGCTTATGTATAAAAAGCGCTCGCGCACGCTCGATCCTCTGGGGAGCCGGTAAATGGAAGAGAACATCAAGCCGCTGAGCGATATTCCGGCTATCAATCGCTTTCTAAGCTATTGCCGGATTCGCACAGTACCTTCTAAGACAGTAGTCATTCACGCGGGCGACCTGCCTGACGTCCTGTACTACATCATCAGCGGTTCGGTCGAAGTCATGATCGAAGATGAGGAGGGGAACGAGATGGTTCTCGCCTACCTCAACCGCGGTCAGTTCTTCGGTGAGATGGGGTTGTTCTACGAACAGCCCACCCGCAGCGCCTGGGTGCGCACGCGCAACCAGTGCGAACTGGCTGAAATGACCTATCCGCGCTTCCGGCAGATTGCCGCGGAAAGCCCGGGGCTCATCTTCGAGCTCGCAACCCAGCTGGCCACCCGGCTCGATCGCACCAATCGCAAGCTCGGCGACCTGGCGTTTGTGGACGTCACGGGGCGCGTCGCGCACGCGATCATGGACCTGTGCGGCGAGCCGGATGCGATGACCCATCCCGAAGGCATGCAGATCAAGGTGAGCCGGCAGGAACTGTCGCGCCTGGTCGGCTGCTCGCGTGAAATGGCGGGGCGGGTGCTCAAGGTGCTCGAGGAGCAGGGGCTGCTGCGCGCCACGGGCAAGACCATCGTTGTGTTCAATGCCCGGCCGAAGATGAAAACGCGGCCGGTCATCGTGCCGGCCAAGACGGCGGGCGCCGGAGCGGGCGTTGGCCTTGCGGCTGGAGGCGGAGCGGCTGCCGCGGCGTCGAAGCCGCGCATCGAAGCGGCCGACGACGATGAAGATGATGACGATTTCGACGATGAGGACGACGACGAGTAGGTCGTCCACCTAGGCGCTGAGGCCCCGCTTTAGAAGGGCCTGTGACTGGCGCCCTGCCCGCGACGGCCTGCTCGACGAGAGGCCTATCGAGGGACCGCCCGCTGGACCGATCCGTCGGAGGCTCGGGAAAAAGTAATCCTACTTTTTCACGTCCCTCGACAGGCCTCTCGTCGAACAGGCCGTCGCCTCAGCTCAGTGCCGCCGTCACGGAAACGGCACACCTGCTCCTCCCTTCCGAATCGGTGTTCCTCGTCGAGCCCGCGCCGGTAGACTAGGGCCCATGCAACCCGCCTGGATCGCGCCCTCTATCCTTTCCGCGAACTTCGCGACGCTCGGTGCCGAGGTCGACGCCGTGCTCGCCGCTGGCGCGGACATCGTCCACTTCGACGTGATGGACAACCATTACGTCCCGAACCTCACGATCGGCCCGCTGGTCTGCGAAGCCTTGCGCAAGCACGGCGTCACCGCTCCCATCGATGTGCATTTGATGGTGAAGCCGGTGGATCGGATCATCCCGGACTTCGCGGCCGCGGGCGCCACGTACATCAGCTTCCACCCCGAGGCGAGCGAGCACATCGATCGCACCA
Source organism: Gammaproteobacteria bacterium (assembly GCA_040007735.1). GTDB lineage: Bacteria > Pseudomonadota > Gammaproteobacteria > Steroidobacterales > Steroidobacteraceae > JADGHX01. The sequence goes on from JBDTUL010000185.1 coordinate 3,219, forward strand.
TCGGGTTGATTCGCGAGCACGGCTGCAAACCGGGCCTCGTGTTCAACCCGGCCACGCCGCTCGACTACCTCGATTACACGCTCGAGAAGCTCGACATGGTGTTGCTGATGTCGGTGAACCCGGGCTTCGGCGGGCAGAAATTCATTCGTACCGCGCTTGCGAAACTCGCCGAAGTGCGCAAGCGCATCGATGCCACGGGCAAACCCATTCGCCTCGAGATCGATGGCGGCGTGAAGACGGACAACATCGGTGAGATCGCCCGCGCCGGCGCCGACACCTTCGTAGCCGGCTCGGCGATCTTCGGCGCGAAGGACTACGCGGGCACCATCAAGGCGATGCGTAAAGAAATCGGCTGACGTGCTTGCAGGACTTGCGTTGCCGGCCCGGGCGTAGCTACGCGCAGAAGCAGGCGGCAAAAACCGCGCTTTTTGCCGCCGGAAATGAGGCTACGTCCGAAAAAAAGCGCCGCAGGCGACTTTTTTCCAATGGACTCAGCGCGTGAGTATCGCCAGGGCTTCGCGGTACTTATCACTCGTGTGGGCCACGATCTCGGGCGGCAGCTTCGGGGCCGGAGGCGTCTTGGGCCAGTCCAGGGTCTCGAGATAGTCGCGCACGAACTGCTTGTCGAAGCTCGGCGGGCTGGTGCCGGCCTTGTAGGTATCCGCAGGCCAGAAGCGGGAAGAATCCGGCGTCAGCACCTCGTCGATGAGCGTGAGCGTGCCGTTCTCATCCAGCCCAAACTCGAACTTGGTGTCCGCGATGATGATGCCCCGCTTGCGGGCATGGTCGGATGCGAAGTTGTACAGGGCAAGGGCCGCATCCCGCACCTTGGCAGCGAGCGGGGCGCCGACCAGCCGCTCGGCCTCCGCGAACGAAATGTTCTCGTCGTGATCACCCAGGGCGGCCTTCGTGGCCGGCGTGAACAGGGGCTCGGGCAGACGTTCGGCCTGCGCAAGGCCCGGGGGAAGCGCGATTCCGCACACCGCGCCGGTCTGCTGGTAGTCCTTCCACCCCGAACCGATAAGATAGCCGCGCACCACCGCTTCGAGCGGCAGGGCCTTCAGGCGACGCACGATCACCGCGCGACCCGCCAGCAGGGCGAGCTCATCCGCATCCCGGACCGCACTCTCCAGAGGCTTGCCGGTCAGATGGTTCGGGATGATGTGGCGCGTACGCTCGAACCAGAAGTTCGAGATTTCATTCAGCACCCGGCCCTTGTCGGGAATGGGGTCCGGCAGCACCACGTCGAACGCCGACAGACGATCGGTGGTCACGATCAGCAGGGTGTCCGCATCTACCTCGTAGATGTCGCGAACCTTGCCCTCATTGATCTTGTGAAGGCCGCGGAGCGCGGTGCGATGAACGGTTGGCGTCGCCATGGGTTGTGACGGTGCGGAAGTTAAGGCCACGAAAGGGGCTTGGTACTATAGCAATGATGATGCGTTGGGCGGGCAAAGTGGTGGGCGGTGTCATTGGCTTGCTGGCGGGCGGGCCGGTCGGCGCCGCCATTGGAGCCGCCCTCGGGCACCAGTTCGACAGCGCGGCGGCCGAGGGTGATGAGCCCAATGCCATTCCGGGTGGCGGGCCGCAGCTCGCAGCGGGCGAGACGGCCGAACAGTTTTTCATTTCCACGTTCCGCATCATGGGGCACGTCGCCAAGTCCGACGGGCGCGTGTCGGAACAGGAAATCGCGGCGGCGCGCGGTGTAATGGCGGCGCTGCGGCTCGACCCCATGCAGGTGGCCGCGGCCATCAATCAGTTCTCGAGTGGCAAGCAACAGAGCTTCGACCTCGCGGGCGAGATGGCGAAGCTGCGCCGTGCGCTCACCGGCCGGCCTGACCTCGTGCGCATCTTCATCGAGATTCAGGTGCGCGCCGCGCTTGCGGGTAACGACTTGAAAGGGCCGGCGCGTAAATACGTGAGCCGCGTGGCCACGAACCTCGGCGTGTCGATGATCGAGCTTGCGCAGATCGAAGCGGTGCTGCGCATTCAGCGCGGGGGCAACTCGAGGCAGCAGCAGCAACAGCCCTCATACAACGCGCCTCAGCAACTGGATCAGGCGTACAAGGTGCTCGAGACAACGCCCACCGCAAGCAACGACGAAGTGGTGAAAGCGTATCGGCGGCAGTTGAGCCGGCATCACCCCGACAAGCTCAAAGCCAACGGCTTGCCTGAGTCGATGATCGAGCACGCGAAAGAGCGCACCCAGCAGATCATCGAGGCCTACGACCTGATCAAGGAACGCCGGGGAATTGCGTAGGCGCGGGCGCTGCGCTCGCTTCAGTCACGAACGGTTGGCTGCTGTGCCAGCGGATCGCCGCTCACAGAGGGGGCACGGGAGGGACCGCCCGCTAGACCGGTCCATCGGAGGCTTGGGAAAATGCATCCATGCATTTTCACATCCCTCCCGACCCCCTCTGCGATCGACGCTCCGCGAATTGCAGTGGCGTTCGTGACTAAAGCTCGTTCGGCGTGATCAGGGAGCGGAATCTGCCCACTCCAGAATCACTTTCTGTATCTCGCGCACTCCATCCGTTAGCGCCGCTGGCCCGGGCTGCAGAATCAGTGACGATTTGATCTCGCGCACGAAGCCGCTGCGCACGGCCGGCACGTCGCTCCAGCCGGGCCGTGTGGCAACGGTCCCAGGCTGAAACTTCTTGCCGCACCACGAGCCGAGAATGATGTCGGGCGCGCGGCGTGGCGCCTCGAGCGGATCGGCAATGATGCGATTCTTGCCCAGCGACTCGCCCGAGAGCTCAGGGAAGCAATCCTCGCCTCCCGCCACTCCCACAAGCTCCGACACCCAGCGGATGCCCGAGATCTGCGGCTCGTCCCACTCTTCGAAGTAAACCCGCGGCCGGCGCGCAAGCGTTGCCGCGCGTGCCCGCACCTCATCCAGCCCGGCGGCCAGCGTGCTGACCAGCTCACGCGTCTTGCCCTCGCACCCGATCATGCCGCCGAGGAGCCGAATGGTGCGCAGGATCTCCTCGACGCTGCGGTGGTTGAACACGTGCACTTCGATGCCAGCACGCACCAGCGCGGCGGCAATGTCGGCCTGCAGGTCCGAGAAGCCGAGCACCAGGTCGGGCCGCAGCTCGACGATCCGATCGATCTTCGCGCTGGTGAAGGCAGAGACCTTCGGCTTTTCCTTACGGGCGCGGGGCGGTCGCACCGTGAAGCCGGAGATGCCGACGATGCGCCAGTCCTCCGCCAGCAGATAGAGCGTTTCGGTGGTCTCCTCGGTGAGGCAGACGATGCGCTCGGGGTAACCCCCGGTGTGACTCATGCGGAAAACCACGAATGTGTCGGACGATGCGAGGCGGCCGACGGTATCATGGCCCGATGTGGCTGCGCATATGGAGCTTCCTGGACCGATTGTTCTTCGGGCCCGCGTCCATCGGCCCCCAGCCGCCCGCGGTGCTCTTGCGCGTCCTGCGTTATCCCTACGCGGTGGTTCGCGATCTCTGGCACGGCGCCATCAACCTGCGCGCCATGGGCCTGGTCTACACGACCCTGCTCTCCATCGTCCCGCTCATCGCTTTTGCGTTCGCCGTGCTCAAGGGGTTCGGGGCGCATCGTGACCTCGAGCCCATCGTCTACGAGTTCTTTCGGCCAATGGGGCCGGCGGGCGCCGCCGAGATCACCAGCCGTGTCATGCAGTTCGCGGATCGGGTCAGCACCGGCGTGGTCGGCTCCGTCGGCTTCGCGCTGCTCATCTGGACTCTGCTCGGCACCATCAAGAAGGTCGAAGACAGCTTCAACTTCCTGTGGCGCGTGGAGCAGCCGCGCAGCTTCGCGCGCCGGGTGGCCGAGTACCTCAGCCTTCTGATCATCGGCCCGATCCTGCTGGTCGGGTTCATTGGCCTGTCGCATGCGGCGCTGAGCGGGCCGCTGAAGCAAGTCACGGCGATGCCGTTCCTGCAGCAGCTCAACCGGGTGCTCATCACGCTGTCGCCCTACGTGATGGTCACCGCGTTCTTCACCGTGCTCTACATGTTCGTGCCCAACACGCGCGTGCGTTGGCGGCCGGCCGTCATCGGCGCGTTGGCTGCGGGTGTGTTGTGGGCTGCAGTCGGCAAGATCTTTACGACGATGGTGGTGCTGTCGACGCGGCTCACCATCGTTTACGCCGGCTTTGCATTCATCGTCGCGGCGCTGCTGTGGACGTACTTCGGCTGGCTGATCCTGCTGGCCGGCACTCAGCTCTCGTTCTACATCCAGAACCCCAGTTACCTGCGCATCGGCCTGCAGGAACTGCGTTTGTCCGCGACGGAAAGCGAGCAACTCGCGTTAAGGGTCATGTTCCTGGTAGCGCGAACCAACATGTCCAGCGGTCAGCGATGGACCATCAATCGTCTCGCCGAGGAGCTGGGCCTGCCCGGCATCGCCGTCGCGCAGATCGGCGCGGCGCTCGAGAAGGCGGGACTTCTGATCGTAACGGAGGACGACGAATTCGTGCCCGGCCGCGACATCGGCCAAATCGCCGTGCAGGAAATCCTGGAAGTGGCGCGCAACCAGCGCAGCGGTCACTCCGTGCCGCGGGGCATAGACATTCCGGCAGTAGATCGACTCAGCGTGCGTCTGGATGAGGCCTGGCGCGCTTGCTGCGAAGGCCGAAGCCTCCGGGATCTGATAGACGAGCCGGACCGCGAGCCCGTGCGCCTGGCGCACGATGCACGCGAGAGCGCTACTCGCCCGCGATAGTCAGTTCCGAAAGCAGAATGGAGCCGGTGCGAATGGCGCCGCGCATGTCCACATCGGTGCCCAGCGCCACGATGTCCCGATACATCTGCTTCAGATTCCCGGCGATGGTGATTTCGTGAACGGGGTGAGTGAGTGCGCCTGCCTCCACCCAGTATCCACTCGCGCCACGCGAGTAATCGCCGGTGACACCGTTCACGCCCTGCCCCATGAGCTCCGTGACGAGCAGGCCCGTGCCCATCTGCTTCAGCAACTGCTCGAACGGCACCGCCTGGCCCGATGCAGAGACGTTGAGATTGTGAATGCCACCCGCGTTGCCGGTGGTCTTGAGCCCGAGCTTGCGCGCGGAGTAGCTGCCCAGGACGTAACCCTGGAGCACGCCATCTTTCACCAGCGAGCGATCGCGCGTGGCGACGCCTTCATCGTCGAACGGGCTGCTGGCGAGCGCCTTCAGAATATGAGGCCGTTCTTCGATCTGCAGGAACGGCGGCAGCACCTGCTCGCCCGCGGCATTCAGCAGGAACGAGGATTTGCGGTACTGCGCGCCACCGCGAATAGCTCCCGTGAAATGGCCGATGAGCCCGCGCGCCACTTCGGGCGAGAACAACACCGGTGACTTGCGCGTGCTGAGCCTGCGGCCACCCAGGCGCGCAAGCGCGCGCTCACCCGCTTTGCGGCCGATGGTTTCGAATGCTTCAAGGTCTGTGGCGTCGCGCGCGCTGGAGAACCAGTAATCGCGCTGCATGTCGTCGCCGACTTGCGCGAGCAGCACGCAACTCAAACTATGGCTGGTGCTGGCGAAGCCGGCGAGAAAGCCATGTGAATTTCCATACACGCGCACGCCGCGCTGCGAGTTGACGCTGGCGCCTTCGGAATTCGTGATGCGCGCATCGACGGCAAGCCCCGCAGCCTCACAGGAGCGCGCGAGCGTTACCGCATCTTCAGGGGCAAGCTCCCACGGAAAATCGAGCGCGAGATCCGGAATATCGGTCGCCAGTTCCTCCGGGTCTGCCAGGCCGGCAAAAGGATCTTCCGCCGTGTAGCGTGCGATGGTGCATGCCTTCTCGACGGTTTCGCGGACGGCCTGCGCGCTGAGGTCTGCCGTGCTCGCCGAGCCCTTGCGCTTGTCGAAGTACACGGTGACGGACACGCCCCGGTCCCGCTGGTATTCCACCGTATCGACCTCGCCCAGGCGCACGGTGGTCGAAAGGCCTCGATTCATGCTTGCGCCCACATCACACTGCGCGGCACCGCGCCGCTTCGCTTCTTCGAGAGCGAGGCTCACTGCGGCCTTCAACTCGGTAATCTGCGTGCCTTCGGCGGCTTTCTGCATGAGATGCGCTTTACCCGTAATACTGCGGCAGAATTGTAACAGTCGCAGGCGGTGTGCCTGCGCAAGACGGTGTGTGAATGTCCGACGAATCTGACGAAGACGAGGCCGGCGAGTTCGAGGGCCGCCCGAGCAAGAGCCTGGCCAAGCGCCAGGCCCAGGATGCCCAGAAACTGGGGGAGGAACTGATCCACCTCAAGGGCTTCGATCTCAAGGAATTCGACCTGCCCGAGCCGCTGTACGACGCAATCCTGCTGGCGCGCCGGATCACGAGCCGGACCGGTCTCGTGCGCCAGCGCCAGTACATCGGCAAGCTCATGCGCCACGTAGACCCCGGCCCCATCCGCGCCCTGATCGCCTCTCGCGGCGAGAAGGCCTCGCAGGAAAAGCAGCAGTTCAAGCGCATGGAGCACTGGCGCGACCGGCTCATCGCCGAAGGCGCACCCGCGCTCGATGAGCTGATGCAGTGGCGCCAGGGCATGGACCGCGACGAATGGACGCAGCGGGTGGCGGCCGCCAAGACCGAGCGCGAACGCCTGGGCACCGGTGGCAAGGCCTCGCGCGAGCTGTTTCGTGCCCTGCGGGCCCTGCTCGACCGCGCTACAATCGATCGATGAAACCTCTCGTCGGCATCATCATGGGCTCGCAGTCGGATTGGGAGACGATGCGCGCCGCCGCGGAGATGCTCGAGAAGCTATCGGTGCCCCATGAGGTGCGTGTGGTTTCCGCTCATCGCACACCGGACCTGCTGTTCGAATACGCCTCCACGGCGCGCGAGCGTGGCCTGGAAGTCATCATTGCCGGGGCCGGCGGTGCGGCTCACCTGCCCGGCATGACGGCCGCCAAGACGCCCTTGCCGGTGCTCGGGGTGCCCGTGCAATCGAAGGCGCTGAACGGGCTCGATTCATTGCTCTCCATCGTGCAGATGCCGGCCGGCGTGCCGGTCGCAACGTTCGCCATAGGCACGGCGGGGGCTACCAACGCCGCGCTCAGTGCCGCGGCCATTCTCGCGAACAAGCACCCTGCCATTGCCATGGCACTCGATG
>JBDTUL010000186.1:0-10271 GCA_040007735.1 Gammaproteobacteria bacterium
TCAGGATCTCGAGCCGCTCGTCGTGATCCTTCACGGTCTTGCGCAGGCGCGGCTCCATCATCTTGTACCAGACCGCGGATTCGTAGCGGTCCGTGAAGCACTCCGCCTGGGAGATGGCGCGCTCGACGATGCCTTTCAGCTCAGGGTCGCGTTGCTGGTCGGCGTGCGCGGTGCCGGACGCCGCAAGGCTCAGCGCCAGAACACCCATCGCCAGCCCGCGCGGCGCCGGTCTCACACGCTCAGTGTCCCAGCTTCGAGCGAATGAACTCGAGCGCGCCGTCGAGCGGCATGTCCTGGCTTTCGCTGTCGCGTCGATGACGGTATTCGAGCTTGCCGGCATCAATCCCGCGCTCGCCGACGACCACGCGGTGAGGAATGCCCAGCAGCTCTGCATCCGCGAACTTGACGCCCGGGCGCGCGTCGCGATCGTCGTAAAGCACTTCGATGCCCACGTCGGTGAGCTCGGCATAGAGCTTGTCGGAAAGTTCGCGTACACGTAATGACTTCTGCGCATTGATCGGCACGAGCACCACGTGAAATGGCGCAAGTGGCTCGGGCCAGATGATTCCGCGCTCATCGTGGTTCTGCTCGATGGCCGCCGCCACGATGCGCGTCACACCAATGCCATAGCAGCCCATGTACGGCGCCACGCCGTGGCCGGACTCATCCAGCACCTTGGCCTGCATGGCCAGGGAATAGAGCTGGCCGAGCTGGAAGATGTGTCCGACTTCGATGCCGCGCACGATCTTGAGCGTGCCCTTGCCGGAGGGGCTCGGGTCGCCTGCGACGACATTGCGCAGATCCGCCTGCTCGGGCAGGGGGACATCCCGTCCCCAGTTCACGCCGGTGTAGTGAATCTGGTCTTCATTCGCGCCCACCGCGAAGTCGCTCATCGCGGCGACCGCGTGGTCCGCAATCAGTGTGAGGCCGCCGGTCTGGTTCGTGAGCACCGGACCGAGCGAGCCGAACCCAGCGCCGAACGCCGCGCGCACCTGCTCCGCACCCGCTGCCTTCAGCGGCGCTTTCACCTGCGGCAGCTTGCTGGCTTTCACTTCGTTGAGCTGATGGTCGCCGCGCACGAGGAAGGCAACCAGCCCGTCCGTGCCTTCGAACACCAGCGTCTTCACGGTTTTCTCGATCGGGATCGAGAGACACCGGACCAGGTCGTCGATGGTGCGCACGCCCGGGGTCGCCACTTTCGTCATCGGCTGCAGCGGGGCGGGGGCCTTGCCCGCGGGCAGGGTGGCGGCCTTTTCGAGATTCGCCGCGTAGTCATCCCCATCCGAGAATGCGATGGCGTCTTCGCCGGAGGCCGCGAGCACCTGGAATTCCTGCGACTTGCTGCCGCCGATGGCGCCCGACTCCGCCTGCACGGCGCGGAAATCGAGGCCCATGCGCGTGAACATGCGCGTGTATGCCTCATGCATGGCCTCGTAGCCGACGCGCAGGGAAGCCTCGTCCATGTGGAAGGAATACGCGTCCTTCATGATGAATTCCCGCGCGCGCATGACGCCGAAGCGCGGGCGAATCTCGTCACGGAATTTCGTCTGTATCTGGTAGAAATTCACCGGCAGCTGGCGGTAGCTCTGGAGCTCGCGCCGCGCGATGTCGGTGATGACTTCCTCGTGGGTGGGGCCGACGCAGAAGTCGCGGTCGTGGCGGTCCTTGAGGCGCAGCATGTCCGGACCGAACTTGGACCAGCGCCCCGACTCCTGCCAGATTTCCGCCGGCTGGATGGACGGCATCAGCAGCTCGAACGCGCCGGCGCGATTCATCTCCTCGCGGATGATCTGCGCCACCTTCGACAGGGTGCGCAGCCCCATGGGCAGCCACGTGTAGAGCCCCGCGGAAAGGCGGCGAATGAGCCCCGCGCGCAGCATGAGCTGCTGGCTGACGACGTCCGCTTCGGCGGGCGTTTCCTTCAGGGTGTTGATCGGGTACTGCGAAAGTCTCATCGAGTGGCTTCGCCGGGGTTCCAAAAGGGCGGGCATCTTAGCAGGCCGGTCCTTGTTACCATCCCCGCCCCATGGAAAACGCCACACCCGAACCCCGCCCGCCGCCGCGTGGGGCGTATCTGATCCCGCAGCTGCTGACCACCGGCTGCCTGTTCTCGGGCTTCTACGCCATCGTCGCCGCCATCGACAAGAACTTCGCCCCCGCCGGCATGGCCGTGTTCGTGGCCATGGTCTTCGACGGGCTCGACGGCCGCATCGCCCGGCTCACCCGCACGGAAACCGCATTCGGCAAGGAATACGACAGCCTGGCCGACATGGTGGCGTTCGGGCTCGCGCCCGCCATCGTGACGTACCAGTGGGGCGTGGTGCGCATTGCGGAGTACGGCAAGGAGTGGGGGCGCATCGGCTGGCTCGCGGCGTTTTTCTACGCTGTGGCGGCGGCGCTGCGCCTGGCGCGCTTCAACGCCCGCTCGGCCGGGGCCGACAAGCGCTATTTCGAAGGGTTACCCAGCCCGTCCGCCGCGGCGGTGGTGGCCGCGTTCGTGTGGTTCTCCAGTGGCTGGCGGGAGCCGGGGCTGACCGGCCTCATTGCGGCTTTCCTGGTCACCGTGACGGCCGGGCTGATGATGGTGACCAGCTTCAGTTACCCGAGCTTCAAGCAGTTCGACATGGACCGGCGCATCAAGCGCGCGTACATGATCATCGTGCCGCTGTTTTTTGTGCTCATCGCGCTGGACCCGCCAACGATGCTGCTGTCTATGTTCGTCACGTACGCGCTGTCGGCGCCCGTGCTCTGGGCTGGCCGCCGTATTCGCCGCTCGCTGCGCGGCTCGCCGACGTCAGGAACTGGCTGATATGGACCGCGGGCGGCGGGCCGAGTATCTGCAGGCGATTGGGGTGGATGTTTGGGTGCCACGACATGGGGTGGCTGTTGCCTCTCCGGCGCCGGATCCCGGCAGCCCTCAAGCGCCGGGCGGCTCAAGGGAGTCAGCAGGCACTCAGTTGCCGGATGCCTCGAGAGCGGGCCCTCTTAACCCGGCGCGCCAGCCTGAAAGCGAAGTTCGGCCATCACCCCCGGTGACCCCCGGCCGCAAATCGGGCGGCGCCTCTAACATTCCTCTGGCCCGCCTCGCCCCCGGGGCTCGCACCTCATTCAAGGCCATCCCCGCCCCCAGTTCCGAGCCCCTAGCGCCCGAAGTCGAAGCCAGCTGGGCCACACTGAAAGCAGAAGTCCTCAGCTGCACCAAGTGCACGCTCCACTCCACCCGCACCCAAGGCGTATTCGGCGTCGGCAACCGCCGCGCCGACTGGCTGATCATCGGCGAGGCGCCGGGCGCGGATGAAGACCGGCAGGGCGAGCCCTTCGTCGGCCGCGCCGGGCAGCTGCTGAACGCCATGCTGAAATCCCTGGGACTGCCGAGGGAGTCCGTCTTCATCGCCAACGTCCTGAAGTCGCGGCCGCCGGGCAACCGCGACCCCAAGCCCGACGAAGTGGCCGCCTGCCTGCCCTACCTGATGCGGCAGATCGCCCTGCTGCAACCCAAGCTGATGCTCGCGGTCGGGCGCATCGCCGCCCAGAACCTGCTCGCTACCAACCTGGCGCTGGCCCGGCTGCGTGGCCAGGTGCACACGTTCGGCGAGCTGAATACACCGCTCATCGTGACGTATCATCCCGCTTACCTGCTGCGCACTCCGGCAGACAAGCGAAAGGCCTGGGAAGACCTCAAGTTTGCGCGCAGCGTGTACTTACGCATGGCTTCTCAGGAGTCGTGATGGCGACCGCTCCCGAACTGCTCGCGCCGCTACCGGATGTAGCGATTCGGACGATGACCGAGCCCGACGTCCTGTCGGTGGTGGCCATCGAGCGCGCGGCGTACCAGTTTCCATGGAGCGAAGGCATCTTTCGCGATTGCCTGCGGGTGGGCTACGTGTGCCGCGTGGTCTGCGTGGGCACGGAAGTCATCGCCTACGGCGTCATGAGCGTTGGGGCGGGCGAAGCACACATTCTCAATCTCTGCGTGAACGCGCACTTCCGTTGCCGCGGCGTTGGCCGTCAGCTGCTGGCCTATCTGGTGGACCGCGCCCGCTCGTCCGGCATGGCTGAAGCCTTCCTCGAGGTTCGCCCTTCCAACACCGCCGCCATCCGGCTGTACCAGTCCCTTAGCTTTGAGCAGGTGGGAATCCGGCGTGGGTACTATCAGGCCGTTGGCGGCCGCGAAGACGCGGCCGTATTGAAACTCACGCTGCCGGGTCGGCGCAGCCGCACGCCCTGACTGCGAGCACCTCTCGCTGAGCTCGTTGCTTCTTGCGCCGTGCCTTCCGCACGCTTCTGTAAGGAAAGCGGATTTCGCCACGCTCGATCATGCTGCGTGGCATACACATCCTTGTCGCTCGCGCGCTCATCTACATACTAGGCTGCCGATGCCAATGACTAAAACGATTGCGCTTTTCGTAGTCACTGCGATCGCGGAAATTGCCGGCTGCTATCTGCCATATCTCTGGTTGAAGAAAGGGGGATCGGCGTGGTTGCTTGTGCCGGGCGCGCTATGTCTCGCCGTGTTTGCCTGGCTCCTGGCGTTACACCCGACGGCTGCCGGGCGCGTCTATGCGGCATACGGTGGCGTCTATATAGGTGTGGCCATTCTTTGGCTCTGGGTGGTTGATGGCATTCGCCCCACGGCGTGGGACCTCACCGGCGCCGCGGTTGCAGCGCTCGGCATGGCGATCATCATGCTGGGGCCGAGGGCGGCTTGACGCCTAACGAGCCGGCGCCGGAGCACCATTCACTTCCACCGTGATGTGAACCAGCTCTTCGTGGATCCTGAGCTGCTGCTTGAAATATTCCGGTTCCGCTTGCTCGTGCGTCACCAGAGCAAGTATGCAGGCATACTTTCCCTTCCCTACGCGCCACACGTGCAGATCGCAGATATCGGCTTTGATCGGGCTCGACGCGATCACTTCCTTGATTTCGGCGACGACCGGCGCATTCATTTCGGCATCGAGCAGCGCACGGCCTGCGTCGCGGATCAGTCCGTAAGCCCAGACTGAGACAAGGCCGGCACCCACAATACCCATCACCGGGTCGAGCCAGCTCGCGCCCCACAGTTTGCCGCCAGTGAGCGCGAAGATGGCGAGGACTGAAGTGGCGGCATCTGCCACGACGTGCAGGTAGGCGGATCGCAGGTTCAGGTCGTGGTGATGCGGGCCGGCCTGGTGATGGTCGTGCGACTCATGCCCGCGATGAGTGGCGTGGCCATGATGCGGTTCGTGGCTGTGATGATGGTGGCTGTGCCCTTCCTTGAGCAGCCACGCGCAGGCGAGATTGACCAGCAAGCCCACGGCGGCAATCGAAATGGCCTGGTCGTAGTGAATGGGCCTGGGCGCCATCAGGCGCTCCACCGATTGAAAGAGCATGAACGCCGCCACCAGCATGAGCAGAATCGCGCTCGTGTAGCCGCCAAGCACCTCTATTTTCCAGGTGCCAAAGGCGAAGCGCGCGTCGTGCTTGAAGCGGCGGGCAGCTACGTACGCGAGCACCGAGAGCCCTAGGGCAAGCGCGTGCGAGCTCATGTGCCAGCCATCGGCGAGCAGCGCCATCGAGTTGAAGACGTATCCGCCCGTGACTTCCGCGACCATCATCACGGCCGTGAGTACGACGGCCCAAAGTGTCTTGCGCTCGGCGAGCGGGTTGCTCTCATCGAAAACGTGAGAGTGAGTCCAATCGGGGGTGGGAGGCGTCATGAACCCCTCGAAGGGTCGCTCAGCGGTGTACTGTCCCCCATTATACGAAGATCGAGCGTGTTGCGATCCTGCGTGCTGCTGCGGAAGCGGCGCCGCTCGCCGAGGCGAGCCGACGCCGTGGCGGCCGCTGCTGGGGTTAGCCGCTTCACGGTAGAAAATCTTCACACCATCAACGGAAACGGCGCGATACGAGACGGCCAATGCCGCTTGCGTAGAGGCGCTTTCCTGAGGCACAAGCGCGAGGGCTGCAACCCCCGCGGCAAATCATCGAAAGGCCTCGAACGCCAGAAATGATAGGTTCTGCCGAGTCCGGGTTGCACTTCGCAGTCAGCGCAGCCGCGCGGGGACTTGCCGGTGTGACGCGACTGAGATGAGGAAGACCGCGGCCTCGTAGAAGGAGGGCAAGGACGATAGATCCCTGTCTTCCTGCGCTCATTTTCCCGCCCCTTTCGACTCTCCGGCAGGCAGCAAGGGTGGATTGCCAAGCGGCGCCCCGTCCGGCCCGACTCCTGACACGAATTGACCGCCCTTCGTGCCGTCGCGAGGGCGGCAACCCCAGCGTGCTCATGGGAGAGGGGAAGTAGCACGGTGTTGAGCTGTGCCCGCATCTGCGGCGTGCCTATTGGCGCCGCAGTTCTACGCGGCGGTTACGGGCTCGGCCTTCCGCCGTGGCGTTCGTTGCCTGCGGCGACGATTCACCGCTACCGCCAGTGGTGAGCCGCGCGCCGTCGACGGCATAACGTGTCACGAGTGCGGCCTTCAGTGCGTCCGCGCGGCGTCGGGACAGATCCAGATTCGCCTTGTTGTTGCCGATGGAGTCGGTGTGCCCGTCAACCCGCAGCTTCCAGTCCGGATGCGACTTCAGGGTCTTTGCGATCTCCTTCAGCACTCGATCCGACTCTGGGCGAAGCACGGCGCGATTGAAGGAGAAGTAGATTCCGTAGACTGTCGCAACCTCGTTCTTCGCCAACGAACTTTCGATGGAAGTGGGCGAGGCGGCGGGCTCCGGGAATTCGATGCGAAGGATGGCCGCGGAGGTGTCATCGCCACTGGATCGCAACACGATGGGATTCGCGGGGTCGGCGAGCACGACGTAGTCGAACGCCTCCTGGTCCTCGCCGTCTCTCAGCGTGCCCCTTGCGTGGATCACCGGCAGCTGCACCGGGCGGCCGTTGACCAGCATGGGCATCGAAGTGACCGGATCGACCACACGGGTCAAAACCCCGGTCAACTCGCGCACGACGACTGAAGAGCCGAACAGTTCGCTGACTTCTACATAGGTGATCGTTGTCTTTCCGGCGGCGCGCAGTTCGTTGACCATGGCAGCTGAGAAACCGGGCACAGTGCCTGCGAAACTCTCATCGTCGTCACTATGAAAGTAGTTGCGAATGTGCCGGGCCGCGGCCTGGTCGGCGGCCGCCACTTTTCGCCGGACGACTATCTGAACCGGGCCGTCCCCCTCATCCCCGGGCACTTCACCGGACACGACGAGCCTGTATCCGCTCGGGTCCACGGACTCGATCACGCGCACGGTTTCGTAGTCGCCTTCCGGCGTGCTCACCGCGCGAACGGTGGTGAGTCCCACGATGAACGGCACTCTCACAGGTGTAGCCGAGGCAGCCGGCGCCTTGCCTTCAGTGCCGCCGCCAACCGCTGCGACGGCAAGCGTTGCCTGCAGGCACGACCATGCGGTCAGCGCGAGAATCGTAGAGATCGAGACTCTGACCGAGCGCACCGCCGTCGCGGCGCTCACATCCGCGCCTTCGCAGTCTCGAAGATGCTCTTCGCCGCTGCGGGAGCCTCCGCCACCCCGGAGAACACGATCGTCACGAGATCCTCGCCGGTGCGAATCATCAGAGCCGGCCCGGCCGCGCCGGCCTGGTCGCCAATCCCGTCGTACGGGCTCGTCAACCCCGGCTCGTGCTGTTCGGCCAGTCCCATTCCGAGCATTGCTGCCCGACCGTCACCCCAGGCTACCGAGAACTCAACGTAGGGACTGATGCCGGTGGCCGGTTTGTATATGCATTTGGTTTCGCCGTTCGAGTGATCGTTGGGCGTTGCCACGACTGGGGCGCCCAGGATGGCGGACATCTCGGCCTGGGAGACCAGCTGGCATGCCTTTGCGGAGGTGTGCGGGCGCGGCGGCGGTGTTGCGGCGGATTCCGCTTCCTGTGAACGAAGGGTGCGCACCTGTGCACACGTCAGCGCGCTTTTCTCGCGGTCACTGAGCGAGTGTGCATTGATGTCGAGCTGCTCGACGGAACCGTCCGCCGCGAGGAACGCGTTGAACTGGTATTGGTATGCGGACCACGACATCGTCGTGGCACTCGAGCCGGTGGGCGGACCCATCAGCGCCACGATCTGCTCCCGGTTCATCTTCGGTTCGGCCTTGCACCAGCTTACGGGCCAGCCGTCCGCGACCTGCCGGGAGACGGCAGCATCGCCGGCGTTGTCAGAGTCGCCACAGCCCGCAACCAGCGTGGCCACGGTGAACAGGCCCAGCAAAATCCCAGGTACGACGCGCATTTGCAGACCCCAGCTTCCAGACTTCCTATCTCTGAAAACAGGAATCCGGTCGCTAACCGGACATCCGGGGGTGACGTTCAGCCGACGAGGTGTCGGAAATCGAGTGCCGGCTACCGGCGCGTGGATTGCTTGGACGCAATTTGAACCTCCGCCTGAACGCTAGGGGCCGGCCGCGCAAACTCGGCCCATTCGGCAAGATTGGAGCTGTCGACCGCCGCGCCTCCGCAAGCGATTACGAGAATCCGGCGAAAATCGGCAGTGGCTGAATCCATCGTCTCGACAGCCGCCAGACCTGCTCCGCAAGCAGGTTCGACCAGCACGCGCAATTCGTCGAGATAGGTAAAGCACGAACGGAGCGCGTCGGGATCTGAGACGAGCGTGGAGCGGATATCGTGACGAGACGTCCATCCATATGCGGCATCGGATACCTGCAGAGCGCCCAGGCACTTGGCGAGGCCTTCGATGCGAGGAATCCGAACGGGGCGCCCTGCGGCGACGGCGGCTGCAAACGAACCGGTGCCGTGGGTCTCGACTGCAATGACCTGTACGGACGAGGGCGTCGTGGAAGGCAGAATCACGGTCGCGTTGACGCCGAACTCGGCCGCGGAATAGGCAACAGCAAGCCCGGCATTGCCGCCTGAAGAGCACACGAAGTCGCGGATGCCCCGCTGTACGCAATCGGCCATGAGATGGCCGACGCCTCGCAGCTTGAACGAGCCTGAAGGCTGGTAGCACTCCATCTTGAAGTACAGCTCGCGACCCAATCGCCTGTTCAATCGAGGCGCCCGAACGGTGGGAGTTTCAATGTGCAAATGACGCGTCATGGGCTCGAGCTCGGGCATGTGCCGCGCAACCTCATGAGGATACAGGCCGTGTAGAATGCAGGCCTGCATTCGCAGGATTCGGCGGCAGTTCGGCCCCAGGGCGGATCGCCCGCTGGGGCCGAAGGCCCCCTGAAAATCCCGGGCATGAGCACTTTTACGGCTGCGTACCACGCTGTGTACGCCGCGGGAGTTGATGGCGATGAGTGATGACGTAAGTACCCGGGAAATCAGGAAAAGGCGCACTTTTGCCATCATCTCGCACCCCGACGCCGGAAAGACGACCCTAACCGAAAAGCTGCTGCTGTTCGGAGGCGCCATCCAGATGGCCGGCACCGTGAAGGGTCGCAAGGCCGCGCGCCACGCCACCTCGGACTGGATGCGTCTGGAGCAGCAGCGCGGAATTTCCGTCACGTCGTCGGTAATGCAGTTTCCCTATCGCGATTGCATCGTGAATCTGCTCGACACGCCCGGCCACGAGGACTTTTCGGAAGACACCTATCGCACGCTCACGGCGGTGGATTCGGCGTTGATGGTCATCGACTGCGCGAAGGGCGTCGAGACACGCACCATCAAGCTCATGGAAGTCACGCGCCTGCGCGACACGCCGATCATGACGTTCATCAACAAGCTCGATCGCGACGGCCGCCCGCCCATCGAGCTGCTGGATGAAATCGAGCACGTGCTCAAGATTCGCACGGCGCCGATCACGTGGCCCATCGGCATGGGCCGCGAGCTGAAGGGCATCTATCACCTGCTCGAAGATCGCATCTACGCATACGAGGCGGGCAAGGCCGGCCGCGTCGGCGAGAACATCACTATCGATCGGCTGGCAAGCGGGGAGGCGCAGGAATTCCTGGGCGAGTTCGCGAAGAGCTTTGCGGATGAGATCGAGCTGGTCAAGGGCGCCACGGATACGTTCGATCAGGCCGAGTACCGGGCCGCGCGCCAGACGCCGGTGTTTTTCGGATCCGCCATCAACAACTTCGGCGTCGAAGAGCTGCTGGCGTCGTTCACCGCGAACGCGCCGGGGCCTCTGCCGCGCCCCACGCGCGAGCGCCTCGTCGAGCCGCTCGAAGAGAAGCTCACCGGCTTCGTGTTCAAGATCCAGGCGAATATGGATCCGGGCCATCGCGACCGAATTGCCTTCATGCGCCTGTGTTCCGGCAAATACACGCGCGGCATGCGCCTGTATCACGTGCGCATGGAAAAGGAAGTGCGCGTCGCC
>JBDTUL010000187.1:0-10245 GCA_040007735.1 Gammaproteobacteria bacterium
GCCTGACGGGTGAATCGATCGCAGTCGATGGCGGTCTGTCCCGCGCGGTGTATCTCTGAAGCCACAGCGCGCGCGCAAATAACGCTCATGGAATCGGAGGGTTTCGGCGCAAACGCCGTCGTACTCATATATGAGAGTGTTTTTGGCGACGGTGCTGCTGCTCGCAGCTCAGGCGGCGAGCAGTGCTACACCAGATTTCTCCGGCACCTGGGAACGGTATCCGGATCCCTACGCTGCGTTCGCTAACACTCCGTTTGCCGACGACCCGCCGCCGCCGGCGGGCGGGCCAAAGCTCAGGGAGCCGTATGCGAGTGCATACAAGAAGCTCCAACATCGCAGGGCGGAGGCCATTCGGCTCGGCAAGCCTCTGGCCGACCCGAGCACGCGGTGCGTGCCCGAGGGCATGCCCACCATCATGGCTGGCGTCTATCCGCTCGAGATCTTGCAGACGCCGCGGCAGATCGTGGTGCTCGCGGAGTTTCTTACGCAGACCCGGCGCATCTATCTGAACGAGAAGATGCCGGCACTGGACGATATCTCCCCCGGCTACAACGGCTACTCCGTGGGGCACTGGCAAGGCGACACGCTCGTCGTGGAGACCATTGGTGTCCGCGAGGACATCCAGTTCGTAGAGACTCCGCATAGCGCCCGGATGAAAGTGACCGAGCGACTGCGGCTCACCGCGCCCGACATTCTGGAAAATCGGATCACCATCGATGATCCCGGCATTCTCGCCAGGCCTTACGCGTTTACGTTCGGTTACAAGCGTAACCCCGAGTACCGGATCATGGAGTACATCTGCGACAACAACCGCAACCGTCCCGACGCGCAGGGCGGGGTGGGCCTGGAAGTCACACCGAAATAACTTCACCAATCACGTCACCGGGCTGGAGGGTTTCCCTAAGGAACCTGTCATTCACTAACGGTCTCCACAAAGAAAGTGACTCGCCCGTATGACCCCGCAAAAGCATTACCGCGCACTTCTCGCGCTCGCGTGTCTCTCGATCGGCGTAGCGAATGTGCGCGCCGAGCCTTCGCCGCGCAGCCTGCGCTTCGACATCACTTCGCAGTCTCTTGCGCAGGCGTTACGGAGTTACGGACAGATCTCCGGACAGGAGATCATCTTTACGCAGGACCTCGTCGACGGGAAAACCGTCGCGGCTCTCAAGGGCGACTACACGGCGCAGGCCGCACTCGAGCGTCTTCTCGAACGCACCGGGCTCACAGCCGAGCGTTCGACCTCCGGAGTGCTCATGATCAGGCGCTCCGAGCAACCCACCAAGACCTTTTACGCCGCAGCACCTCGCGTCGTGGCGTTCACCGATGGAGCGGCCGCCGGAAGTACGCAGGCCTCCTCAGGTGCCGCCCCGGCGGACGCGCAGGATGTTCTGCAGGAAATCACGGTCACCTCCACGCGCCAGGCCCAGCCCCTGAGCAAAGTGCCGCTGAGCGTCGTGGCGACCGACCAGGAAACGCTCGACAAGCAAGGCGTTCGCTCTGCGGACGATCTTATGCGTCTGACGCCCAGCATCACCTTCGGACAGGGCGGCGAGTACTACGGCACCGGCCAAACCAACATTTCCATCCGGGGTATCCAGTCCACCTCAGGAGTGCCGACGACCGGCGTGTATATCGATGACACGCCCATCCAGAGCCGTACCGGCATCAGCCCCAGCCTGACGAACGCCTACCCGAAGATCTTCGATCTCAATCGCGTGGAAGTATTGCGCGGCCCACAAGGCACCTTGTTCGGCACGGGCTCGATGGGTGGTGCCGTGCGTTTCATCACGCCGGACCCTGTCTATGCGACCCCTGAGTTCTATGCGCGGTCTGAGATGAATTCGACCCGGCATGGCGACACCGGCTATGAACTCGGCCTCGCTGGCGGTGCGCCCCTCGTCGAGGATGTTCTCGGATTCAGAGCGAGCTTCTGGCACCAGAAAGAAGGCGGCTACCTCGATCGACTCGATCGCGTGAGCAAAGCAGTGACGGACCGGGATATCAACAGCGAGGAAAGCAACGTCGGCCGGGTCGCGTTGGGATGGAAACCGCTGGATAACGTGACCATTACCCCGTCCGTCTTTTTCCAGCAAGTTCGTATCGACGATACATCGCTGCTGGAAGTGGCGACGTCGGATATGCACGGCAACGACTATCGCAACAGTCTCTACGCGATACCGGAACCTCACACCGACCGATTCTGGCTTCCCGCGCTGAAGGTGGAGGTCGGACTCGGCAATGCCACGCTCATCTCGAACACATCCTACTTCACGCGCAAAACCGCTACGGTCAGCGACGACACCAGCTTGAATGTCGCACTCTGGGGTGGCTACTCAGGATCGTCCATACCACTGGAATTCGTGAGCAATCGCGCGCACACCGACAATGAGACCACCCAGAAGGGCTGGACGCAGGAAATTCGGCTGCAAAGCACGAATCCGAATCAGCGCTTCAACTGGGTGGCCGGCGCGTTCTATTCGAGTTCCACCACGCGCGATGCATTCGACGCGGCAAACACAGATTTGCTGCAGATGATCAACTACGGTTTGGAGAACGCCGGCGAAGATCCTGTGGCTTCGGTTGCGGAGTTCCTGGGTACGGATCTTTACCAGGGCCTCTACGTCGTCAGTCAGAGATCGCGTTACAAAGACGTGCAGAAGTCCGTGTTCGCGCAAGCGGATTACGCGATCGTGCCGCGCCTGAAGTTGACGGCCGGTTTGCGCTATACCGATGCGGTCTTCGACTATCAGAATTTTGTTGCCGGTCCGCTGTATTCCACCGACGAGGGCATCACTACCACGCTGAGCCCGAGCAGCAAGGATGTGACGCCGAAGTTCGGTGTGTCATATCAAGCAACCGACACCAACCTGTTCTACGCCAACGCGGCGAAGGGTGTGCGCGGCAGCAGTGTTGCCGACCCAGTGGGTACGAGCTGCGCCAATGATGCCGCCACCCTGGGCTTTGATCCGCTGGCACCCCGCAAAATCGAGTCCGACTCGCTCTGGAGCTACGAGGTGGGCAGCAAGAACCAGCTCCTCGACGGGCGCATGGGCATTGATGCCTCTGCCTACCATGAGGAATGGAAGAACGTGCAGACGAACACGCTGCTGCCGGAGTGCGGGGTCCTTACCACCATGAACCTCGGTGAGGCCCAGATCGATGGTGTCGATTTGTCTGTGATGGTGCTGGCGGCGCGTGGATTGGCGCTGGGTGCGTCAGTATCGTACATGGATGCGCGTTATAGCTCGGCGCTCGTCGTGAATGACACGGCTATTCGCCGCAAGGGGGAGCCGCTGGGCGTGGCGCCCTGGTCGATGCACTTGAGTGGCGAATATCAGTTCATGGTGCGAGCGCGGGAGCTGTATGTGCGCACCGACTATACGCACAGCGCGCACGACAATACGGCGCTGGATGTCGACTCGCCTCTGGTCGATCCGGATATCCCGCGCACACCCGCAACGTCAAGCCTCGATCTGCGCTCGGGCGTGCGCTTCGGCGCCCTCGATGTCAGCGTGTTTGCGAGCAACGTCCTCGACGAGGGTCCGCTGCTGAGCCTGGGACACGACGATAGAGGGTCTGGATTCTATCGTTCAACGACGTTCCGTCCGCGAATGATCGGCATCACCGCGACCTTCCGCAAGTGAGCCGGTTCCCGGCGTGAGGCGCGCCAGCAGGAGATCGCATCATGGCTGAACGCTCGTTTGCCAAAGAAGTGCAGTCGCTGCGTCTCGGCGCTGGGGCCGAGTTCCGGGGCGAGGGCATACTCGCGGTCACGAAGGCGCTGTTGCAGTCCGGGGTCGCCTACGTCGGCGGCTATCAAGGAGCACCCGTCTCGCACCTCATGGACGTGCTCGCGGATGCGGAGGACATTCTCAACGAGCTCGGCGTGCACTTCGAGTCGAGCGCCTCGGAGGCGACCGCGGCCGCGATGCTCGCCGCTTCGATCAACTACCCGCTACGCGGCGCGGTGACCTGGAAATCGACCGTGGGCACCAATGTGGCCTCGGATGCGCTTGCGAACCTCGCCTCGGCGGGAGTGCGCGGGGGCGCACTCATCATCGTTGGAGAAGACTACGGTGAGGGCGCCAGCATCATGCAGGAGCGCACGCACGCCTTCGCGATGAAGTCGCAGATGTGGCTCCTCGACCCAAGGCCGCATCTGCCGGAGATCGTGCGCGCGGTCGAGGAGGGGTTCGAGCTTTCCGAAGCCAGCAACACACCGGTGATGCTGATGCTGAGGATCCGGTCCTGTCACGTCTATGGCCGCTTCACGACGCGCGACAACCGGGCGCCGGCGATCTCGGCGGCCGATGCGCTGGCCGCGCCGGTCCGTGATCCCAGCCGCATCATATTGCCGCCCTCGACTTACGCACACGAGCGCGAAAAACTCGAGCAACGCCTGCCGGCCGCCATCCGTTTCATCGCCGAGCGGCGCATGAACGACATGCTCGAAGGCGAAGCGGGCGAGATCGGCATCGTCCTGCAGGGTGGGCTTTACAACAGCGCGCTGCGCGCCCTCGAGCTGCTCGGCTGCGCCGATACGTTCGGCTCGAGCAAGGTGCCGCTGTACGTTCTCAACGTCAACTATCCACTCGTCCCTGAGGAATGGGTCCGCTTCTGCCGCGGCAAGCGCGCCGTGCTCATTGCGGAAGAGGGGCAGCCCGAGTTCATCGAGCAGGGCGCGACTCAGATACTGCACCGGCACGAGCTGAGCACCCGATTGATCGGCAAGGGCGTGTTGCCGACGCACGGTGAGTACAGTGTGGATGTCTTGCGCGCCGGCTTCGAGAAGTTCATCTCCGAGTGGGCGCCGTCGCTGCGCACGGGGCGCATTGGCAAGGTGGACTCCGCCGTCGCCCGGTCAGTGGAGAAGCCGTTGATTCCCGCTGCGCGTCTCGCGGCGCTCGTGCCAACACGTCCCGCCGGCTTGTGCACCGGCTGTCCGGAGCGTCCGCTCTTTACAGCCCTGAAGCTGGTGCAACGGGAAGTGGGATCTCTGCACATCAACGCCGACATCGGCTGCCACTCCTTCGCGACGCTGCCGCCCTTCAACATGGGCAACAGCATTCTGGGCTATGGGCTTGGAGCCGCGAGCGGGTCGGCGCTGGCAAACGTGAGTGGCAAGCGGGCCGTTTCGATCATGGGTGATGGCGGCTTCTGGCACAACGGCCTGACGACCGGCATCGGCAACGCGGTATTCAATCGCCACGACGATGTCACGCTGATCATCGACAACGGCTATTCCGCGGCAACCGGTGGGCAGGACATCCCTTCGTCACGTGCGCCAAACGACCACAGGCAAGGGAACAACCCGATCCTCGATGCCGTCAAAGGTGTGGGCGTCAAGTGGGTCAAGCGGGTCGATACCTACGACATTCAGGGAACGCTGCGCGCGCTGCGTGAAGCCCTGACGACGAGCTACCGCGGACCCAAGGTCATCCTCGCCGAGGGCGAGTGCCAGCTCAATCGCCAGCGGCGCGTGCGGCCGCTGATGAACAAGGCCATCCAGCAGGGGCAGCGCACAGTGCGCGAGCGCTTTGGAGTGGACCCAGACACCTGCACGGGAGATCACTCCTGCATTCGCCTTTCCGGTTGTCCGTCTCTGACGATCAAAGAGAATGCCGATCCGCTGCGGACCGATCCCGTTGCACACGTCGATAACAGTTGTGTGGGGTGCGGTGTGTGCGGCGAAGTGTCGCACGCGGCGGTGCTATGCCCATCGTTCTACCGGGCCGAGCTGCTGTACAACCCGTCGCGCTGGGATCGTCTTCTGTACCGGTTTCGCTCGTTCGTAATCGGCTCGTTGCAGCGACGCCGCGAGCGCGCGCGTCTGCGATACGCCTTCTAGTTCAATTGGAAAAACGGCTCCTGCCGATTTCTCGAGACCCGCCACCGAAGTGTCAACAGGCCCCAATCGATCATGCTGAAGAGATGAGCGACCTAGTCAACCCGGAGCGGCCGATCAAGCTGACCATCGCCGCACTGGGTGGGCAGGGTGGCGGAGTGCTTGCAACCTGGCTCGTTCAGGTCGCCGAGGCGGAAGGCTACCTCGCGCAGTCCACGTCACTGCCCGGCGTTGCACAGCGAACCGGCGCAACGATCTACTACCTGGAATTTTTCTCGCGTGCGGCCGCGGAGCGTGCCGGCTGCGAGCCGGTGATGGCAATGATGCCGGTCTGCGGGGACGTGGATTGTGTCGTCGCTGCCGAGCTCGCAGAGGCGGGCCGAGCGCTGCAGCGGGGTCTCGTCACTCCCGATCGCACTACATTGATCGCCTCCTCGCATCGTACGTACACCATCTCCGAGAAGAGCGCGATGGGTCGTGCTATCGCCGATGCGGATCAGCTCGCCGAGCTTGCGCGCAGCCAGTCGAAGCGCCTGATCATGTTCGACATGGACAGCGTGGCGCAGGAACACCGAAGCGTGATCAGCTCGGTGCTGCTCGGTGCAATCTGCGGCGGAAATGTTCTGCCATTTCGTCAGGAAGCGTTCGAGGCGGTCATCCGGAGCAGCGGCATCTCCGTGAAGACCAACCTCGCCGCATTCAGCGCGGCGTGTGAGCGTGCACGACAAGGAGATGCGGCCGGGCAGGAGAGACCTGCGAGCCGACCGGTGTTGCCGGAGGTTCCGGTGCGAGCGCGGAGCCCCGAGCTTCAGCCACACCTCGATCGCGTGCGACGGTTCGCGCCGCCGCTGCAACCCCTGATATTCGAAGGCTCGCGCAGACTGCTCGACTATCAGGGCGCGCGCTACGTCGACCTTTATCTGCGGCGCCTGGAGCCGATCGCCGCACTCGATGGGCGGGCAGGGCCCGATGGGGAATGGACACTCACTGAGGCGACCGCACGCAGCCTCGCGTTGTGGATGAGCTTCGAGGACACGATCCGGGTGGCCGATCTCAAGACGCGTCCGGCGCGTTTCGAGCGCGTGCGCGAGGAGATTCGTGCGGCGCCGGATCAACTGTTCGGCATTTCGGAGTTCATGAAGCCTGGTGTCGCGGAGATCGCCGGAACGCTTCCTGCGGGGATCGGCACCTGGGTGCTTGCGTCACCTCGCATATGTCGCCTGCTGGAGCGGTGGACGGGCGGCAAACAGGTGCGTACGCGCACGATCCACGGATACTTTCTTTTGCACAGCCTCGCGGGCCTGAAGCGCTGGCGCCCGGCAACACTCCGCTATCGAGAAGAAAGCGCACGCATCGAGCAGTGGCTCGAGCGCATTTCCCAGCTCGCAGAGAATCACTACGACCTGGCGGTGGAGCTGGCGCGTGCGCAGAGACTCGTAAAGGGTTACGGAGAAACTCACGAGCGCGGCTGGAACAATTTCAAGGTGCTGCTCGAGCAGCTGGACGTTCTCGCTGCGCGTAGCAACGGCGCCGCGTTGCTGGCGCAACTTCAGGCAGCGGCGCTCGCCGATGAAGATGGTCAGGCGCTCGAGCGCGAGCTGGCTGCCATCGAGCAAGGCCCCCTGCGAACCGTTCTCCCCGTGCGCTCCGGAGCAGCTCAATGACCGTGCCTTCGAGCGGCATGCTCGTCATCAAAGGAACTGTCCAGCAGGCCTTCGAGCATTCGGTAAGGCACTACGCGCGGAACGAGTTCCTGTGCGTGCTGCCCGCCACGGCGCAGAAGTACGCGATCGAGCCGCAGGTCTGGTCCTACGAGCAGGCGGCTCACGAAGTGGCGAGACTCGCGACCCTGTACCGCGCCGCGGGTCTCGGCCATGGGCATCGGGTGGGATTGATGCTCGAGAACCGCCCGGCGATGTTCTTCCACTGGCTCGCGCTCAACGCGCTCGGCGTGTCCGCCGTACCCATCAATACGGAATGGCGTGGAGCGGAGCTTGCCTATCTGATCGGGCATTCCGAGCTCTGTGTCGCCGTAGTGCCGCCGCAGCGAACCGAAGATGCCGCGAATGCCGCCGCCCATGGCGGACGCGAAGTGGTGATCTCCGCGCCTGATCTGGCGGGGCTGCGGGAAGTCTCAACTGTCGCGCCACATGCCGGGCGTGCTCCGGATGGGGAGACCGAGTGCGCACTTCTCTATACCTCAGGGACTACCGGCCGCCCCAAGGGCTGCGTACTTCCGAACGAATACTTCATCTGGACAGGCATGTGGTATGCCTCCGCCGGCGGTCTCGCCACGCTCAGGGCGGGGGTGGAGCGGTTGATCACACCGCTCCCCATGACTCACATGAACGCAATGGCCGCCTCCACCCTGGGGATGGTGCTGACGGGCGGTTGCGTCATACCGCTCGACCGCTTTCACCCGAGCACATGGTGGAGCAGCGTGCGCGAGTCTCGCGCGACCGTCGTGCACTACCTTGGCGTGATGCCTGCCATGCTGCTCGGCGCCCCCGCGACCGAGCGCGATCGGGATCACGGTGTGCGCTTCGGGTTTGGCGCCGGCGTGAGCCCGCGCCTGCACGCGCAGTTCGAAAGCCGGTTTGCTTTTCCGCTGCTCGAGGCCTGGGCCATGACCGAGACCGGGTCCGGCGCCGTGATCATCGCCAATCGCGAGCCTCGCAAGGTGGGCACGGCCTGCTTCGGCCGAGCCGAAGCGCGCGTCCACTATCGTGTCGTCGATGAGTTCGGCGCAGACGTCGTTCCCGGCACGCCGGGCGAGTTGCTCGTCAGGTCCGCGGGAGCGCAGCCGCGATTCGGTTTCTTCCGCGAGTATCTGAAGGATCCCGCGGCGACGGCGACAGCGTGGGAGGGCGGCTACTTCCACACCGGTGACATCGTTCAAGTGGACGCCGAAGGCGACTTCCACTTCGTGGATCGCAAGAACAACGTCATCCGCAGGAGCGGCGAGAACATCTCCGCGGTGGAAGTCGAAAGCGTGCTCGGGCAGCACCCTTGCGTCGCCGCGGTCGGCGTCTGCGCGGTGCCGGACGACATTCGCGGTGACGAAGTGATGGCTTGCATCGTTCCGCGCACCGCCGTGGACGCAGCCAATCTCGAAACTTTCGCGCAGGATCTGGTCGAGTTCAGCCTCCAGCGGCTGGCGTACTTCAAAGCGCCCGGTTACGTAGC
Source organism: Gammaproteobacteria bacterium (assembly GCA_040007735.1). GTDB lineage: Bacteria > Pseudomonadota > Gammaproteobacteria > Steroidobacterales > Steroidobacteraceae > JADGHX01. Next base: position 9,032 of record JBDTUL010000187.1, read on the forward strand.
GCTCTGCGAGGCGCTGCCGCTCACGCCCACCGAAAAGATACAGCGCGCACGGTTGAAGGAGCGGGCGCAGGCGCTGTTGGCTACGCCCGCCTGCGCCGACACGCGTGCCCTCAAGAAGCGCGTACGGAAATGAAGTCGATTCGTCGGTCGACGCACATCACTGAGAATTAGATTTTAGGGGAGTAACGATATGAGAACGAAGAAAGCCAAAAAAACGAATATTAGAGCGCTGAATGCACGTTCCCTGGTCATTGCGGGTGTGCCCGCGAGCGGGCTGGCGATGTTCGGTCTGGCGCTGGCCCCGATAGGCGCCTCCGCTCAGGAGGCGGCGGCCGGTGGTCCTGCCGGCGGCAATCAGGGACTCGAGGAGGTGGTCGTTACGGCGCAGAAGCGGCTCGAACGTCTCCAGGACGTGCCGGTACCGGTTACGGCGGTTACCGCGGCCTCTCTCGTCGAGCAGAATCAAACCAGGGCCCAGGATTTTTTCTCCAGCGTCCCCGGCGTCAATCTGCAGTTCCAGAACAATCGATCCCAACTGGCGATCCGCGGCATTACCACGGGTCCGGTCACCGGCAACCCTGTCGTCGGCTACACCATAGATGACGTGCCCTATGGTTCGTCCGCCGGCATTGCCGGCCTCTTCGGTAGCGCACCAGACCTCGACCCCGCAGAGCTCGAGCGCATAGAGGTGCTGCGTGGCCCACAAGGCACGCTGTACGGTGCGGCCAGCATCGGTGGCCTGGTGAAGTACGTCACGATCGACCCTTCGCGGGACAAGGTGAGCGGCGCGGTGGCGGTGGGTACGAATACCATCCACGGCCCTGGCAACAACGTGGGCTACAACGTTCGTGGCGGTATCAACCTTCCCCTTGGCGAGACGTTCGCGGTTCGCGCGAGCGCATTCACTCGCGAGGATCCCGGTTACATCGACAATGTCCTCACGGGTAAAGAGGGAGTCAACAAAGTCGACGTGAGTGGCGCTCGGGTTTCGGCTCTGTGGCGGCCTTCGGATGCGCTTTCGGTAAAACTCAGCGCGCTGTATCAGGACCGGAAAGTGTTCGGCTCGTCCAACATCGATTCGAGGCTCGGTTCGCTCGATTCGCAGAACGACCCCTTCGAGCGCTCGGGCATACCGCGCCAGGTTGAAGCCGACCCTCTCGGAAACGTAAGCGCGAAATGGCGCATCGATGTCGACGTGACGGGCGCGCAATACG
>JBDTUL010000188.1:0-10221 GCA_040007735.1 Gammaproteobacteria bacterium
CGGCTATCCACAACCGACCTGTTTACGAGGCCAGCTATGGGTTCCAAGAAACCGTCTAAGTCTACCCGCGCCGCCCGGCGCAAACGTCCTTCCCGTCCTTTCACTAAATCGCCGGCCGTGCCGGTCCCGCATGACTCCGCAGCCGACCTGTTGAATGGCGTTGACGAAGCCATCGCCGTCGTCGTTTCGGCATGGCTGGCGTTCGAGATGCGGCAGTCGGAACACGGCGCCATGCGGCTCGACATGCCGCTGGATACCGACCCGCTGGTATGCCTTCGGCACGGCTGCCAGCGCCTGCGGGCGACCTTCGCCGCGCTCGACAACGCGTTGGCCGGGAGGCAGTCATGAGCCGCACGGGTCTGTTCTGTCGGTACGAGGAACAGTCGGCGCGGGCGGACGCGTTCTATGCGGGCTTCGATCTCGGTTCGGACCTGTGCACCGAGGCGGGTCTGCCATGAGCCGCCCGCCGCGTCGCGAAGGAAGTCGCAGCTACAGCACGGTCGGTCGCCCCCGCGCCCTTACCGATGAGCAGGCAAAGCACGTTCTGGAATGGCACAAAGCTCTAAATCAGTGGAAGGCACTGCGCGGCACGCTGAAAACCCACCGCCAGCTCGCGAAGGAACTCGGCGTCACGACGGCCAGCATTTGGTACGTCATAAAGTGCAGCGGCGAGTTCAAACGACCCGCTCCGGTGACGCCGCCAAAAAGCGAACTGGGCGCAGCAGAGGTGAAGTCATGAGCATGCGCACGGTCGCACAGGCCGAATTGTTGGCGCTTAGCGAGCGTTGGCGATCACGGGCTCGGTCGTTCATGGCGGACGCCGAGGCTGCCACGAATTCGCGGGATGTCATACGTCTTGCCGCGATGGCCGTCACGCTCGAAGTCGCAGCTCGTGACTTGGAGCCGCTGGTGACGGCGTGCATCGACGTGCCAGAAAAGGAGGCCGGCTCGTGACTCGCAAAACTTCCCGCGCACTCCAATCGGATGCCGATGTCAAGGCTGACCTGCTGGAACGCGCGCAACGCTGAGGACTGACTAACGTGTCGGGGTCGACCCGCAATGAGGAAGCCCGGCTGTGGGGGTTGCTTCGTGAGGATCGCTATGTGCGAGACCGAACATTGCTGCAACGCGATCCAGTGTAGGCTGGCACAATGCTTCACGAGTTTCTCACCAGCAATCGCGCTGATTTGATAGAGCGCTGCCGTCTCAAGGTCGTTCGAAGGACGGCACCCAGAGTGACCCATGCAGAGCTGACTCACGGGATTCCGCTGTTCCTGGATCAACTGATCAAAACTCTCAAGGTCGAGCAGACTTCCGACCCCATGCGAAGCCGCGAGGTGTCCGGCCCCGCCGGTGGTGGCAGTCCTGTGTTGTCCGAGATGGGTGCCGCTGCAGCGCTACACGGGCGCGAGCTATTGCAGCAGGGATTCACGGTCGATCAGGTCGTTCACGACTACGGCGATCTCTGCCAGGCTATTACCGATCTGGCATTCGAGCGCAAGGCGCCGATCGAAACAGATGAGTTTCGAACGCTCAATCGCTGCCTCGACAACGGCATCGCCGATGCCGTGACGGAATACGCCTATCAGCGTTATTCCGTCGCGGCGAACGATGGCGTGCAGGCGCTGAATGAACGGCTCGGATTTCTCGCGCACGAGCTGCGAAATCACATTCATACGGCCACACTTGCCTTCACCGCCATCAAGGGAGGCCAGGTCGGGGTGACCGGGTCGACTGGAGCGGTGCTGGAGCGGTCCCTGATCGGACTGCGCACGCTCATCGACCGATCCCTTGCCGACGTGCGAGTCGCCGCTGGCGTGCCTCCGCGGCACGAACTCGTCGGCCTTGCCGATTTCGTCGATCAGATCGGAATCTCCGCGTCGCTCGAGGCGCGTGCCCGAGAATGCAAATTTACGATCTCCGCAGTCGACGAGCACCTTGCCGTTGACGTCGACCGCGACATGCTGCTATCGGCCGTCGGGAACCTGCTGCAGAATGCGTTCAAGTTCACGGAACATGGCACCGAGGTTTCGTTGCACGGCTACTCGGTTGCGGATCGCATCCTGATCGATGTCGAGGATCACTGCGGCGGTCTGCCATCGGGCGCCGTGGACCAGATGTTCTTGCCGTTCACCCAGAGCGGGGCGGACAGATCCGGTCTCGGGCTCGGGCTCGCCATCTGCCAGCGCAGCGTCCAGACCAATAACGGAACTCTCCGCGTGCGCGACGTGCCCGGCTCCGGGTGTGTTTTCACCATCGACCTCCCTCGGCACGCACTGTCATCGTAGTGCGGCTCGTCCCATCAGATTGGGAGCAGCAATAGAGAGGCCGCAGGCCATCTCTACGAGAGGCGCTGCGGAACCGCCCCGTCGCCGCAAACTAGAGTGCACGGCGTCGACGCGAGAGTTCCTTCAACTCGCACGCAAGCGCGCGCAGGATTGCACGCGTCCCGCCTCTGTAGGCATTTCGGGCCACTCGTGCCCTAGCGACTGGCGTTCGCGGCCCGGTGGACTTCTGCCACGGTTTCCAGCGATGAATCGATCTGCCCCGACTGTCGCTTGCGCCGCTTCGCCGTCCATCCATTCATTGCGCTGCTGCTCCAATAGTTTGCCCGGCTGATTTTCAGATTCCCGCGCGCGCGAGACTTCAGTCGGCGGGTTGTTCACCTGTTGCGGCCCGTGGGCGACATTGGCTTGCTTCACGAACGTCACCGGCGCTGGGTTCTTGATCGCGGCCAGGGTTTCGAGCGTCGCCCTACACTGGCTTTGCGCTTTGAGCCCGAGGCGCAGGTAGGTTTCTGCCGCGCCGATGTATTCCCCCATATTCAGGGCGGCGCGCCGCGCCATCTCATGGAAGATAGCTTCGAGCGTATGCGCCTGAGACATGAGCATGCCTTCTGCACGCGCCATGTCACCTTTGCTTGCGAGAGCATTCTGCGCGGCCAGTTCGTCGACGAGTGCGGTCAGATCCAGTTCGCCGAACTGTTTCGAGTACGCTTGCGAGGTGATCGAAGCCGGGTACACGCCCAGCGACATCATCTTCTCAGCGCCCCCGTGGCGGTACCGCTGACGCCAATAGCGCTGATCTATGCAGGTGACGAGCAGGCAGATGCAGGCCCCTACCGTCCGGCAGCTTGTAGTCCTTCTCCTTCGGTTTGGCGGCGCGTATCGCAGCTTCTGTCAAAACCTTCATGCGGGTACCTATTCGGCCGGGAGACGAGATACCCGCGGACATACCCGCACGGGTGCTAAGCTGTCAATGGACGGTCTGAAACTTGGTGGGATTGAAAAGCGCTGGAATTACAGCGTTTTTTTTGCCGGGGAGGCACCCCACGAGACTTTGTGAAACCTCGTGGGATGCCGATTTGGTGGAGGCGGGGGGAATTGAACCCCCGTCCGCAAGCGCTAAGTTCGAAGACCTACGTGCGTAGCTCACTTATTATTTTCTCGCGTTCCGCTACCCAAGGAGCAGGGATAAACGTTCCGCCAGCAGACAGTGACTCTTAACGAACCAGCCTGTCGCACGCTGATTCGCGATCCTATGAACGCGTCCCCTGACCAGTTGCATAGGCACAAACAAGTCAGAGGTCAACCGCAGTTTAGGCGGCTAAGGCGTAGTTGTCGTTGTTGGCAACTAAGTTTCGCAGCTGGATTAACGAGGATAACTGCTCCTCGGCACGCACTTCGAGGTTCACAACCCACGTCGAAACCGGTCGCCCCCGAAAGAGCCCACAGGATACCTCAACCCGGTCGGGAAAGGCACGGCATGAGCTGTGTGCCCGATGATTCGCAGGCCTCGAGCGCGGTTAACGCGCGCTGGTGCCATCCAGGCTAAGTAGCGGCCCATAGAGATCAGGCCTGCGATCGCGGAATACGAACCAGTTGTCTCGCTGCTGAGCGAGCGCATCGAGATCGAATGTGGCGGTCAGTACCGCGTCGCCCTCCTCTCCCGCTTCGGCCAGCTTGGCGCCCGTGGCATCGGCGATGAACGACGAGCCGTAGAACGTAATGTGGAGACCTTCCGGATCCTGGATGGATCGCTCCAGGCCGTAACGATTCGAAGCGATGAGCGGCGTGAGATTGGCGGCGGCATGCCCTTGCTGCGTGCGTTGCCAGTGCGCGCGCGAATTCAACGGCAACGCGGGCGGTGGCTCACTGCCGATAGCCGTTGGAAAGAACAACAACTCCGCGCCCATCAGCGCCATGGCGCGCGCCGTTTCCGGAAACCATTGATCCCAGCAAATGCCAACGCCGATGCGTGCGACGCGCGTGTTCCAGACCTTGAAGCCCGTATCGCCGGGACTGAAATAATTCTTTTCCTGGTAGCCCGGGCCATTCGGGATGTGCGACTTGCGGTAGATTCCGAGCATGCTGCCGTCGGCGTCGAGAATCGCGACAGTGTTGAAGTAAGCATGCCCCGCACGCTCGAAAAAACTGATCGGCAGCACCACGCCGAGCTCACGCGCGATGCCCTGGAAATGTGTGACGGCGCGGTTTTCGGAAAGCGGCTGCGCGAGGCTCAGATGGCGCACATCCTGCTCGATGCAGAAGTACGGCGTCTCGAACAGCTCTGGCAGCAGAATAATCTGCGCGCCGCGTGCGGCCGCTTCACGGACGGCGCGCTCGGCCTTCGCGATGTTGCTGTCGATGTTCCAGTCGCAAGAGAACTGTGTGGCCGCCACGGTGACGTGACGTGCCGTGCGGCGAAAGTGTTCGGGTTCCATGGCGGAACGTTACCGTGGCTCGGGTTGCGAGGCCAGTAGCGCCCAGCGCTCCCTGGAAGAAGCAGCTCTAATTGAGCTGCTTCTTGTCCTGAGGACCGGCCAGCTGCGGGAACAGGGCTTGATCGAGCGCTTGCACGTAAGTCGAGACGTCCGCCGGGCCCGGCACGAGCACGCGGCCGTTGATCAGCAGATTCGGCGTGGCCGTGACGCCAAAGCCGCGTAGCCGCTTTTCATCTGCTTCGATTTCGTCACGCGCTTCCTCAGGCTTCGCAAACGCACCGAGCGCCTCGTCGCTGAGCCCGACCTCGCGCGCCACGGCCTCGATGACCGTGGAGTCGCCAATGTCCCGCCCCTGCTCGAAGAAGGCTCTGAACAGCGCGTCTGCAACCTCGTTGTGCCGCTCTTCGCGTGCCGCCAGAGCTACCAGCCGATGCGCCTCACGCGTATCCGGGAGCTGCTCGAGGCGCGAGAAATCGAAGTGGATGCCGAGCCCCTCACCGGCCTCGGCAAGACTCTTCTGCGCAAACTCTACAGACACGCCGGGTGGCAGGCGCGTGGCAAGGTGGTTGCGCCAAGTGCGTTGTTGGTCACCGTTGGCAAGGATGGAGCCGTCGGCGTTCGCCCGGAAGCCGTGCCAGCGAAGCGCACGCACAGGCAGACCGTAGAGATTGCCCAGCGCACGCTCGAGGCTCCGCTTGCCCAGGTACGACCACGGGCAGGCGAAGTCTGCGATCAGATCGAGCTCGAGGCTTGGGGGCGTGGGGACCGGGGTAACCAGTTGAGTGTCCATGCCGGTTATCTGGAGCGCGGCACGGGATATTCAAGCGGCAACCGCACGCCACACGCTGAAAGCCAAGATCAGGTCACGCAGCGGCAAGCCGCCAGCGACGCGCGCTGGCGGACGAACATTTCCCGCGCTCGACCGTTCAGCGCGCCAGCGTCCCCTGCTGAACCTGCTCCGTAATACGCATCGCCGTCTCCAGCGCTCGCATGCCGGCTTCGCCGCCCACGACTGGCGGCTTGCCCGTCCTAATGCAATCCAGGAACGATTCGATCTCCGCCTTCAGCGCATCGCCCTGATCGAAGCTTTGCTCTTCGATCGTGACGGGCAGCTGCCCCGGCGCCACGGGTGCCGGGCGCTTGCGAATCAGCGTGAGGATCTTTTGCTGGAGATCGATCGAGAGATACGCGTCATCCTCGAATACCCGCAGCTTGCGTTCGGTCTTGAGGCTGACACGGCTTGCCGTGGCGTTCGCAACGCAGCCGTTTTCAAAACGAATGCGCGCGTTGGCAATATCGATCTCGTCGGAAAACACCTTTGTGCCGATCGCGTCGATGGAGGCAATAGGCGCGCCCACAATCGTCTGCACGATGTCGATGTCATGAATCATCAGATCCAGAACCACATTCACATCAGTGCCGCGCTCCTTGTACGGCGCGAGTCGGTGGCACTCGATGAAACGCGGCGCTGTGAGGTAAGGCTCCGCCGCAAGAATGGCCGCGTTGAAGCGCTCCAGGTGACCCACCTGCAGCACTCGCTTGTGCTTCTCCGCAAGCTTGATGAGCTCGAGCGCTTCGGTCGGCGTTTCAGTAATGGGCTTTTCCACCAGTACGTGCACGCCGGCCGACAGGAACTCCTTTGCGATGGAAAAATGCGCAGGCGTAGGCGTTACGACGCTTACTGCGTCCACACTGCCAAGCAACTCGCGGTAGTCAGCGAGCGGCTTCGCGCCGAGCTCCTTTGCCACCTGTTCACGCGCTTCGTTTCGCGCATCGACGACAGCGACGAGCTCGCAGCCCTCCGCCTGAGCGTACTTCTGCGCATGGAAACGTCCGAGATAACCGACACCGATAACGGCTGTTCTGATTTTTTGCATCTTGCGGCTATTATGCCCACGTCCAGGTCTCGGCCCCTTCCGCCGAGCCATCGAGGAGCCGATTCTGCCCGACTTGCCCCAACGCCCCGGTCCACAGACGAATGACCCGGGCGCTGCCGCCACTCGCCGCCGGCGCGAGCTGCTGATTCTCGTCGTTCTCCTCGCCTGCGGCCTGTTCGTAGTGCCGCTGGTCATCTGGGCCGTCGGCACCGGAATGCTCGGCCCCTACACGAATGGCGGTCCCTTCGTGCTGCTGGTCGACTTCTTCAAAGGCCTGAAAGACGGCTCGCCCGTGTACTGGAGCGTGGTGATAGGGCCTTACGTTTTTGTCATGTTGCTGCGGCTGGTGTGGCACTTCGTGCGCGAAGCCGACCATGCCGCCGACTGACGCAGCCGCTGGCGACATATTCGGCGCTGTCGCCCATCGCCGACAGGACTGTGATCCACTTCGCACCCGCTCCGCACACGCTGTGACAAGCTTCGCAGCGTCGATGTAGACAACAAAAAAGAACGGGGAACGTGATGAAGGGAACAGTGCTGCGGCCTGTCTGGCCCGCGCCGGGCCGATCCGAAGCGAGCGCCACGCGATTGCGCGACTCGCAAACACAAACCTCCAACCGCCTCTCGCTGGCGCTGATCGAAGATTATGCGATCGACAGCAAGGCCCGGGGATTCGATCCGTATAACACGGATGCCGGGCGGCGAACGCAGGCGCCACGGGACATCTGGAGCCGCAAATCCAAGCGTGACTGACACCGCGCGGGCCTAGCCTGCCGCGAAAGCGCCGAGCCGTCTCGTCGCGCGGCTACCCCCGTGGCCAGTACACCCAGACGGCGACACCCAGCAGGGCGACCATCACCAGGTGCGCGGGAAAGCGCCAGCTGCGCCGCTGGACTTCGCCGTAGAAACTGCTGCCCGCCGCCGCCGAGATCACCGTAAACAGCACAACGGCCTGAATCAGGGGTCCCCGCTCGGCCGCGAGGCGGTCGCCGTACTCGGGGATGAACAAAAAGACGATCCAGGTCATCGCAAGCCCGACAGCCAGTGAAACTGTCGAGCCCATCACTATTCCAATGAGCACAGCGAGCGGGCGCATGGTCTGTTTCGCATGGGGCTCGGTATTGAGCACTTGATGCTCGGGACCGGCCCCTCTAGATTGGGGTTCAATAAGTGTACTGAACTTGCGAGCGTCCGAACGATGGCAAAGTCCCTGCGTCGCCCCTCTGGCTGGATCGCCGCGTCGGTCCTCACCGTCGTGGCGCTCGTGCTGGTCAGCTCTTCCCCTGCTCCGGCGAACACCGCGGGGCTGCCTGCGGGTGCAATTGCCCCCTCGGACCGACAGCGGGCCGTCGCCCGGCGCATCGGCACCATCCTCGAGGAAGCTCACTTTCGCCGCGCGCCCATCGACGACAAGATGTCCGCGCAGATCTACGAGCGCTACCTCGACCTGCTCGACAGCCAGCGCAGCTACTTCCTGGCCACGGACATTGCGGACTTCGCGCCTTCGCGCCTGAAGTTCGACGACATGATCCGCACGGGCGACCTCGAGCCGGGCTACGTCATCTTCGCGCGCTTCCAGCAGCGCAACCGCGAACGCATTCAGTTCGCGCTCGACCAGTTGAAGACGGAACCGGACTGGACGATCAAGGAATCGTTCGAGTTCGACCGTGAGCATGGCGCGTGGCCCGCCACCCAGGCCGAGATGAACGAGCTGTGGCGCAAGCGCGTGAAGAACGATGCGCTGTCGCTCATCCTCGCCGGCAAGAACTGGAAGGACGCATCGGATGTGCTGGGGAAGCGCTACGAGCGCGTGCTGAAGCGCGTTGACCAGGTGACGCCGGAGGACGTGTTCGAGAATCTGATGAACGCGTACGCGCGCACGTTCGATCCGCACTCCAGTTACTTCTCCCCGCGCAGCTCCGAGGAATATCGCATCCAGATGAGCCTCAACTACGAGGGCATCGGTGCGTCACTCCAGCTCGTCGACGATTACGTCACCATCCTGAACATCATCGAAGGCGGCCCTGCGGCCGTCGCCGGCACGCTCGCCACGAATGACCGCATCACCGGTGTTGCGCAGGGCAAGGATGGCTCGGTAACCGACGTCATCGGCTGGCGCCTGGACGATGTCGTGCAGCTCATTCGCGGCAAGGCCGGCACAAACGTGCGGCTGCAAGTGCTGCCCGCCGGCGCGGCGCCCGGCTCTGCAGAAAAGACGCTCGAATTCGTGCGCAACAAGGTCACCCTCGAAGCGCAGGCCGCTCACAAGGAAGTGAAAAACGTCACGCGCAACGGCAAGACTCTCAAGATCGGCGTCGTCACGGTGCCCGGCTTCTATCAAGACATCGCCGCGCAGAGCTCGGGCGACGAGAACTACCGCAGCACCACGCGTGACGTGCGCAAGCTTCTCGACGAGCTGAAGACGGAAAAGATCGACGGCCTCGTGCTGGACCTGCGGGATGACGGCGGTGGCTATCTTCCCGAAGCCACGGCCCTCACCGGTCTGTTCATCGACAAGGGCCCGGTGGTCCAGTTGAAGGACACTACCGGCCGGCTCGAAGTGCTCGACGACCCCGAGCCCGGCGTGGCATACGACGGCCCGCTCGCGGTGCTCGTGAATCGCTTCAGCGCCTCGGCTTCCGAGATTTTCGCCGGCGCCATCCAGGACTATCACCGCGGCATCGTGCTCGGTCAGCGCACCTTCGGTAAGGGCACCGTGCAGAACCTGGTGCCACTGGATCGTTGGTCACAGCGTCCGGTGAATGGCCAGCTCACCGTCACCATCGGCAAGTTCTATCGGGTCACCGGCGAGAGCACGCAGCATCGTGGCGTAGAGCCCGATGTGCCGCTGCCTTCCGCCATCGACATGAAGGAAGTTGGTGAGAGCGCGCTGGACTCCGCCCTGCCCTGGGATCGCATCGCCGGGGTCCCCTTCCGCGTGGACAGCCGGGCCGAAACGACGATACCAGTGCTGTCGACCGAAGAAGACCAGCGTGCGCAGCGCGATCCGGACTATCGCTGGCTCGTGGCCAACATCGCCGCCATCGACACGCTGCGCGAGCAGAAAACGGTGTCGCTGAACCTCGCCGCGCGAAAAGAAGAGCGCACGCAGCTCGATACCCAACGCCTCGCCCGCGAGAACAGTCGCCGGGCCTCGAAGGGCCAACCGCCCTTCAAGACTGTCGAGGAGCTCGAAAAGGCGGATGAGCCGGACATCGTGCTGGTCCAGGCAGCGGAAATCATGGGTGACATGGTCACCGGAGCCCGCCCGGGCCTGCCGTCGGACAGCCGCGGACCGCAGACGGTGAAGAGCAACTAGCAGGTATTTGCGGTGTTGTAGTTGACTACAACACCAGTGTCCCTATACTCCCTGTCAGGCAGACGGGGAGAAGGGACATGCGATACACGGTTTCGATTGCTGTACTGACTGCGGCATTGGGCTTCGCGCTCGCAAGCTGCGACGGCTCAGGGACGTTCGGCGCCGCAACCGCGTCCTCTCCCACCAAAGCTTCTATTCCCGTCGAGATCGCCCGTCCGTCCGGCAGGCGCGTGCTCGCAGCCAACTCCGGCAGCGCTACGCTCGAGGCGCAACTTTTTCACGGGGAGGTGGCGGTCAAGGTG
>JBDTUL010000189.1:0-10192 GCA_040007735.1 Gammaproteobacteria bacterium
CTCGCCGCATATAGCAGCGATCTTGCTGCCTGCCGCCGTCGAGCCGGTGAACGTCACTTTGTCTACGCCAGGATGCCGTACCAGCAGTTCGGACACGTCACGTTCAGCAGTGAGCACGTTGAACACGCCAGGCGGCAGGCCGACCTTTTGACAGATCTCGGCCATGACATAACCGTTGCCCGGCGCTTCAGGTGACACCTTCAGAATGATCGAACAGCCCGCCAGCAGCGCGGGCGCACACTTCCAGGCGATGAAATTGCAGGGGCCGTTCCAAGGTATGATCGCAGCCACGACGCCCACGGGCTCGCGCACCAGCAGCCCGACATTTCCTGCCCGCGGCTTGTGTTGTTCGAGGAAGGGAAAGGTCTCGGCCAACCCGGCGTAGTATTCGAACACCGACGGCAAGAAATCGACGCTCGCCTTTGCAGTGCTATGCACCGCTCCGGATTCCGTGGTCCAGATCGTCGCTACGTCACCAGCACGGTTGCGCAGCTCACGGGCGATCGCACGTAGGTATCCGGCTCGTTCCTCATGGGTCATGCGCGGCCACGGGCCGAGATCAAAGGCTTGCCGCGCGGCGGCTACAGCCCGATTTACGTCCGCTTCCCGGGCTTCGGCGACGCTGACGAATAGCTCTTCCGTAGCGGAGTTGATGACGTGGATTTTGGCGGCGCTGGACGGTTTGGTCCACTCGCCCCCGATGTAAAAATGATCGGGGTGTTGGATGGGTGCGGTTTTGTCGATCGTCGACATACTTGAACTCTCGTTATCTATTCGGCCTTCGCAGTGTCGAAGAAGATCGTGCGACGGCGCATCGTGGCGCGCTCTAAAGCCCTGGCTTTACGTCGAGATGCGCATGACAGAGTTCTAACGAGGACCAGTCGAACGCCAGGTCTCCCGCGCCCCAGAAGTCGCCAGGGGCTTTGTCTTCGCTATACACAAATACCGGATGGTCGCGGTAATGCCAAACCGCGGTTCCCCTCTCGCCTTTGCCCAAAACCCGCGTCGGGCCGGCAGGGTCTATCGGCTTGATGGTCCAGTATTCGTTCTCTTCTTTTTCGGATCCGGGCGCCGCCTTCACGAACTTGAATGTGTTCAGGCATTCTTCGGCCGAGCCGCCGCAGGATGACTGGTAGAAAATCGGCGTGTCTCCGGGAGCATCGCATGAAAGCCCCTCGCGGGTTCCCTCCTTGCAGAGGAAGTAATACAGGGTCATGCCGTCCTTCGTGGTCGCAATGGTTCCGACAGGCCCCATGCGGACATCGAAGATGGCGGGAAAGGATGGCATCACGTAAGCATCAACCCTGCGGAAGCCTTGCACTTGCGACGCTTCACGGCCGTCGGTGATGCGGAACAGCGGCTGCCCACGATAAGCCCATTGCTCGACGCCGCCTTTGCGCGACGAGATGATCGTCCAATCGCCGTACGGCATCGCTGCAGGAGTTGTTCCCACTGGCGCGAGCCCCTTCCCGCATTCCCCCGAACACGACAGCCGCTTGCCCTTCAGATCGACGTTGGTCAGCAGCGAGTTGCCGTCTCCATCGACGAGAGAAATGCTCTTCTCGAGCTTTATCAATTGAATGCGTTGCGGCGCCATGAACGGCGCGTCCAGGGGAGCCCAAAAGCTCGGGTTACGCCCGCTGAAATTCTGGTTCAGGCCGTTCACGTCACCGGGGCGATGGTCCCGAACCGAGGTGTAGGCCGGGCGTCCCTTGTAAGACCACTGATTGATGCCGTCGGGCCGTTTGACGATCGCCCAATCGCCGATCGGCTTCGCATTGGCCGCCGCTACGAACGGCGGCCATTTTTCTATGCAAGAAATGCGCTCGCCCGGTGCGTAAGGAAGCGGCCAATCGATGCGCTGGGCCTCGCGAGTGAAACGCGTCAGTTCCTCATTTGCGCACTTGGAAGGTTTACCGACCTCGTCGAAGTCGGCTCTGTACAGCGTCATGCCTTTCGCGACATACACCGGGCCCGCATAGGTCACGCGAATGCCTACTCCCGGCGGAGCAGCAAGAGCACTTTCCGCATACGCCGATGAAAACGAAAGCAGCAACACCAACGCGCTCAACGTGGAGACAATCCTCCTCAAACGCCTGTCCTCACAAAATTTCCTTCGTCTGGTCAGTTCGCAGTACGTTGAGTACGTCAACACTAGACGAGGATTTCACTGACTTCCTTGCTGGTGCTCAAGGAGCCCGTTCCCCACTGCGTCACCGGCACACCCAACAGTTTCTGGATCGTATAGGGCATGTTGGACGCCATCGCCCCCTTCCCGTCGATATGCTGGCCGGTGCGAACCTTTCCATTGAGGCTTCCCGCCGTCATCATCGGCGTGCCATCGATCGCGTGGATCTTGGCGAGTTCGCAATCGGAGTGAGCGAAAATCAGGGAGTGATCGAGCAGCGTTCCATCGCCCTCTTTGTAGGAAGCGAACGCATTGACGAAATAAGCCCAGGACTCCATCGCGCGGCGCAAGAACCACGAGCTTTCGATCTGGTAGCCGGCCTTCGGATCCGGTGCCTCTTCGTGCGTCGTGATGTGATGTGTTCTGGCGAACCCCTTGCGCACGATATTGGAGCCCGAATTCGAGTACACCATGTTGAAGACTTTCGTCTGGTTGCACGCCACCGCAAGCACCAGCAGGTCAGTCATGGCTCTGTGACGCTGCTCGATGACGTCATAGTCCAGCCCTTCCGGCAGGTTCTCAGAGACCGGGTTCGGGATGCGGCAAGCTTCGGCCGGCGGCGGCCTTTCGAGCTGAACGGCAAGCCGGCTTTCCAGATCGCGAATGGTGGTGAAGTATTGATCGAGCCTCGCTTTGTCCTCGGCCCCAAGTTTCGCAAGCAGGCGCCGGCGGTCATCCGCGACCGCGGACAGCACGCTCTTGCGCATCATGATTTTGGGGTCCGGCGTGAAGTTGCTCGTATTCGGGTCCTGGAAGCCCGCGCCGAAGATGCGCTGATAAAGCTCGACCGCAGAAACCGCTGGCGCATTCACCAGGTCTCCGGTCCTGAAGCTATATGTATCGCGGACATCACCGGTCGCAGCCAACTCGAGAGACGGGAATCGCGATGCCGCGCCGATCTGCTCCGCGATCAGGGTATCGAAAGTCGGATTGGGCAGATCGGTGCGCGTGCCAGGGACTGAACCGGTGCGGATACCGACCCAGCCGGAAAAATGGCACAGATTGGGCTTGCCATCCGTGGGTATTCGATAGTTGGTCAGGATGTTGATGTGTTGCTTGACGGGTTTGAACGACTGAATCTCTTCGGGCAGGTCGTAGTTCGCACCCACGGTCTGCGGGACAAAAAGTTTCTTGGTCATGCCCAGACCCCAGAACCATGACCCATACCGCTCCGGCAGCGGCGCGCCCGAGGCAAGCGCGGTTCCATTGCCGTTCATATCCAGATCGAAGAACGGCAATCCGACGAACACGGCGCCAGCGCCAAGAGCGCCGCGGAGCATTCGCCGGCGCGATATTTTGTTCGAATTCACCATATCTTCATCTCCTCTCGCAAGATCTGCATCATCGATACGCGGTCTATTTGGCAGCTACGCTGTAGAACGCATCATCCGTCGCAATTTCACGCAGCAAATCGACAATACGGTAGCCGTGCTGCTCGAACCGCTTCGTCAGGTCATCCAGGACTGGACGCTGCGTGTTGCCCGGATCGAAGCCCAGGCCGTAGGTGTAAAGGCGTCGCACGAGACAGCCCGGCAACGCCGGGTGGTCGTGGAGGGCTCGTCCCAGACCGGCTGCGTCCGAGAATTTCACGCCATCGAGACTGCCCGTCGAATCAATGGTCTCACCACCTTCGGATTGGCGGAATTGACCTGCGCCATTGAAGTTCTCGAGCGACAAGCCAATGGGGTCCGTCACTTTGTGGCAGCCCGCGCATACGGGGTTACTGGTGTGCATGGCGATGCGGCCGCGAGCAGTACGCGACCCGCTGTCGACGTTCTCGAACCCGGAGAAGTCGACGTTTGGCGGCGGGTCGGGCACTTTTTGGCATAGGAATATTTCACGCAGGGCTCGGCCTCGGCGGGTCGGAGAGGAGCGCCCCGGATGCGCATTCAGGGCCAGGAAGCCGACCTGAGACAACAAGCCCGCTCGCTCGGGCCCGACTTCCACCGCAGACCAGCCCGTCGCCGACAGTCCGATCTGCGTTTTATAGATCGGCGCCAAACGATCGTTTACGAATGTATCGCGGGTGGTGAACAGGTCGCGATAGTCGGCGTTACGCACCAGCACGTGATCGATGATCGTCCGCAGTGTCTGTTCACGCGTCGCCTTGGCGGTTTGCTGGGTGAAGACCGGATAGATGATCGCGTCCTTCGCCAGGGTATCCGTCGCCTCCAGCAGCAGGAAGTCGTCGAAGAATTCGCGCAAGCCGTCTTCCATGCGGGGAGATGCCAGCATGCGGTCGACCTGCTGCGCCAACACGACCGGCTCGTGCAAACTCCCTTTTTCTGCGGCTTGAATCAGTTCCTGGTCGGGAAGCGCGTTCCACATCAGGAGGCTCAGGCGGGAGGCTTTCGACTGAGCCGTCAGTCTCATCTGGCCGGGGTTGCGCGGATCGGGTTCCGTGGTTTCGATGATGTAGAGCAGGTCGGGAGCCATGAACAGGCCCGAAAGGCTCGTACCGAGTCCCTGATAAAAGTCATGGAACTTGGTCGTGGCCTCAGACGCTATGGTTACGTACCTCCCGACCTCGTCATCGCCCAGCGACCGGCGCAACAGCAGCGGCCCGTAATGCCGCACGACCTTGCCAACGCATTTGTCATCCGGCTTGTTAGTGGATTTGGGCGCGCATGGCAGGAGAAACTCCCGATGGCCCTCGCTCACAACCGTCGACGCCGCCGCGCGCGCAGCGCGTTCGAGCGCTTCCAGGCCGCCCGCGGACATGCCCGCGGCCCGCGCACCGAGCGCGTTCAAACCCGACATCCTGCGGAAAGTTGAAAACTGCACCCGAGGCGCGACGTTGGGTCCGAGAACGTAGTCGATCGTGTTCTCGTACTGCAGCGGGGTGATCAGGCGCGTGACGGCGGAACCGCCTTCTACGAGCACGGAGGCCGGAACTTTGGCGACCTGCTCATTCGTGTTTGCGCTACTGGACGATGCGAACAACGCTGCGATCACGAATGGGGTCAACGGGCGAAGAAGCGTCGTAATCACTTGGGCGATCTCCTCACACATCACTCAATTAGCGGAAGCCTGACCACTTCGGACTGCGCCCGGTTTGGTGGCTTCGGTGTCATGCCGCAGGAATACGGCTGTGGCCTCGATCTGGTAGGCCGCGGATATGGACCGGCATTGACCCGTGGCAGGATCGCGATCGCCGTCGGCGTATCGTTTGAGAGCCTTGTATGTGCCCGGCCCCGTCTGCACGACCACACTGGCGCCGCCCATACCGCTATGACGGTAATCCTTCCAGAATGTTTCGACGTCGTGATAGCCGACGAGCATGCCTTCCGCCCGATCTCCGGCAAGGTTGATTTCGAAATGCCCGTTGATCCGGAAGTCGCTGGGGGTCGTCACACGGATGATCGGCGTGCGGATGAAACCGTCTTGCGTCTGGAGCACGCCGCCTTTGATGGAGCCCCGGTGGCGGGTTATGAACTCGGGGTGGCGGCCATCCACCGTTTGGGTTTGCCACGGCACGGCACGACCGTTCAGGTCGTCGCGCACCAGCTCGTCTCGACCTCGATACACCGAAACGAGCACATCCGGATCGTTCACCGGGTCGTCGACATCCGAGACTTCCATGAGGATGCGGAAGAACTTGCTGTCGGAGATGATGTAGTCGTCTTGAAAAGCGAGCAGCGGACCGCCCTTTTTCCAGCCCGCATGACAACCGAGCACCCGATACAACTGATTGTCGATGCCCGGCGCCCCGGCCGGGTCGACGAAGTTCTCGTGCGGGCACGTCGTCGCCGTGGCATTCCCCTGGGCCTTGCCATCGAGATTTCGTCCCAGGCCAATTTTGCTTTTCAGCTCCTTGTAAGGAACCGGCTCCGTCACGCGCTCCGGATATAACCAGGCGTTCTCGCGGTTCGGGCCGCGGAAGTAATAGAACCCATTTTTCTTGAAGAATTCTTCTTGAGCCTCTTTGCTGGAATATGCCTTTTCGAACATATCCAGCTCATTGAGCTGGAGGCCGTCCGGGCACTCGCTTCCCCCTGGAGCCTGGTAGAAAGCCGGGGTAAGCGCTTCGATTACGAAGCCGAGCGTGCGGGAGGCGTGGTCGGTTTGCGCCCCAGCCGGCGTGACGAAAAGTGCGGCGCCTGACGCCAGCGCGCAGTGAAGCAAGAATCTCCCAAGCGAGGTCATTGAATGCTTCCTCAAAACGGCGCCACTCTAGCGAGTACTGTATACACCTCTGTTCCGCATACTGTATACAGACGACCCGAGAATCGTAACAGCTATCCAGCCCATGGTCCATGAAAGCCAGTGCTTTTGGTCGCAGTGTACCGTGTACCTGCGGGCCCTTTCACAGGGTAGTTCGCGAACTAGGGCCTTCACCGAAGGGTGGAGATGGCCGTGAGTAAGGTTCACAACAAATTCCACCGCGTTGCTGTCTGAGGATTCCCCTATGGTCGCGGCTACGCTTGAGATGATTGCGGACCAATTAGCTTCAGGCTGCACCAGCAGTCGTGCACTGGTGGAGCAGTGCCTGGCGCGTATCGTCGATCCCAACGGTCAGGGGGCGACCGTTTTCCTTCAGGTCGACGGGACAACTGCTCTCCATGCGGCCGACGCTATGGATCTATTACGGTCCGCCGGAGCCGCTCCATCGAGATACGCCGGTGTTCCCGTATCGGTGAAGGATCTATTCGACATCCAGGGTCAGGTGACTCGCGCCGGTTCTCGTGTGTTGGCGAATTCGCCGCCAGCGCGCTCGACGGCGACAGCGGTTGCTCGCTTACGCTCGGCTGGCTTCGTCATCATTGGACGCACCAACATGTCCGAATTTGCTTTCTCCGGTCTCGGGCTGAACCCGCACTACGGAACCCCGCTAAGTCCCTGGCGACCGCAAGACGGTCATATCGCAGGTGGGTCGACCTCCGGTGGAGCCGCTTCCGTCGCCGACGGCATGGCCTATGCGGCGCTGGGGACCGACACGGGTGGGTCATGCCGCATTCCAGCCGCGTTCACGGGCCTGGTGGGATTCAAGCCGACCGCTAGCCGTGTGCCGACGGACGGCGCCGTGCCTCTCTCCCGCACTCTCGATTGCGTGGGTCCCATAGCGCGGTCCGTAAATTGTTGCGCGATCCTCGATGCCATTCTTTCAAATGAGACAATCCCATCCTTAGAGGCTTGGGATTTGCACGGCATTCGCGTACTCGTGCCCACGACGATCGCGCTCGATACCCTCGATCCAGCGGTCGCGTCTGCCTTCGAACGCACACTGCGAATCTTGTCGGAAGGCGGCATTCATGTCACCACGGCCGAGGTTCCGGAGCTTTCGCAAATTACGGTAATGAACGGTAAAGGCGGGTTTGCGGCCGCTGAAAGCTACGCCTGGCACGCTACTTTGTTGAGCCGCGACGGTGATCGCTATGACCCTCGAGTCAGCGTACGCATCCGTCGTGGGGCAGAGCAGACTGCGGCGGATCTCATTTCATTGATGGACGCCCGCGCCGGGTTGATCGAAGCGGTGACGGCACGAATGAAAAACTTTGACGTACTGGTGCTACCGAGCGTACCGATCACCCCTCCCCGGCTCAAAGATCTCGAGGATGATGCCGAATACACCCGGGTCAACCTGCTGGCGTTGCGGAATCCATCGATCGTAAACATGATCGATGGCTGTGCGATTTCGATTCCCATGCACCGTGACCATGAGCCACCCATGGGCCTCATGATCGCGGCGTGCAACGGCCAGGACCGGAAGGTGATGGAAGTCGCGCGAGCTTTCGAGGCTGCGTTGCGCAATCGCTAACGCATTGGCGCAGGCTATGCCGGAATAGCCAGGCGATCACCCGTCAGCGCAACCGCGATCCCCACTTGTCTTCGATTACACGGGTCTCCGCGTCGGTCAGGGCGGAGGTTTTCGAGTACTCGTCCTTCCAGGCAAATGGCTTGCAGGCATCTATGATCATTTTCGAGTTCGAGGTCTGACCGCGTTTGCGGTTTTCCGCGGTCAGGCGTGGGTCGAGTCCCGAGCTCCATGCATTCCTGATGATATCGACTGATTCCGATGGTTCACAACGCGTGGCGATTGCCCACATCACATCCGCCAGGTTCGAAGGGTCGACGTCTTCGTCGACCGTAACAATGATCCTACCCATGTAGCTCTGGGCAGCGGCAATCAAACCGGCGCGCTTTGAATGGCCCGCGTAGCGCTGCTTCAGAGATATCACGGTCATCAACTGCGCAACGTGTTGCCACATGCCGACTACATCAGTCACGCCACATGCTTCCAGATTGGTCCACATGCCTGCTGCTCGTAACGGCAGTCCAAAATGAAAGCGTGGAGGTTTCATCGGGGGCGAGCCCAGAAGAATCGGATCCGGACGCCAATGTATGGCGTCGACGCGCATGACCGGAGCCGGACGCTTCTCGGCGGCATAGTAACCCGTAAATTCCCCGAACGGCCCCTCCGGTAAAGTCAGTTCGCTGGGCGGGAGCAACACCCCTTCCAAAACGATTTCACTATGCGAGGGCACCGGGATGCCAGTCATCGGCGCAGGAGTGACTTCGAGCGGCTGTCCCAATATGGCGCCGGCAAAATCGTACTCGGACTCACCTTCCGGCAAATATTCGAAACCCGCGATGAAAAGAGCTGGATCCGGCCCATTGATCACGGCCACCGGGCACGGTTTACCTGCATCCCAATATTTTCGCGAAATGATCGCGCCGTGACGCCCCTGGTGGTCGAACTGGATCGTTACCTGATTGCGACTGTGAACCTGAATCCTGTAGATCGCCGCGTTGAACCAGCCCGAGTCCGGGTCGCCCATCACTACGATGCTACCTGAGCCAATATACGGCCCGCCGTCCTGGCGATGCCAAACGGGTGCGGGGAAAGTCGTGAGGTCAACGCTCTCCCCTGCCTGGGAATGCACGAATTTTCCGGTCTTTACCGTCACCGGCTTGTGCATGACGAGATTTGCGCGACGCTGCTTCCATTCGCGGAGTGCATCTACCGGGCGCAACTTCGGATCGATGCCCAATGCCAACGCGGCACGTTGGGCCGACACGGTAGCGTTTGTGAAGATGCGAAAACCTTCTGGGAAACCTTTGATATTGTCGAAGAGAAGTGCAGGGCAGGACGGCAGTCCAGCTGCAACTTCAGTGATCCCGCCAATTTCGGCGACCGGATCAGCGCCGTCGATGTGGCGCAACGCGCCGAGCTTTTCCACGCAGCTGATGAAATCGCGCAAGTCGGTGTACGGCGTTTTTCTCATGGTTCAAGCACACTCAAAGGCGAGCGCTCCACTATCTCGAAGCTGCACACACGGCCATCAATATTCTTCGAACAATCACTGTACAAACTCAATTTCGGGAATGCGGCCCCAGGCGAAGCAGCCTTCTCATGAAGAATTTTTTCCTGAGAGACCGACGTAGAATAAAAGAATCGAGAGCGCGCTTTCCTTCTCTTCACGGGACAGCTGGCTCGTGAAGTAATCGACGTGAAATCGAACATCCTCGTCGATCTTTGCCAGCAATCTCTTTCCTTCATCGGTCGCCGACACCAGCGTTACACGTTGATCCGTCGCGTCGCGACGTCGCGCGGCATACCCAGACTTCACCAAAGCCTTGACGAGATTGGAGGCGAACGCGGGAGAAATATCCAGCCGCTCGGCTATCTGGTTTACTGGAAGCTGCTTCGCAGCGCTGCCGTAAATCTGAACGAGGACCTGATGGGCAAGGGGGTCTATGCCGGCGGACTTCGCCCGCTCTTCGACGATGCGAAAAGCTCGCCGAACTACATACCTGGCCTCGGCGACGCCAACAAAATAAGCATGCTTGTTTGCCTTGGCGCGTGCCTGCTCGATCGCATCGCGCTTTACGAGGATGCGGCGAAGATCGACGACTGACGACATGCTTTACTTCCGTGCCTATAGATGCGAGGTGATGTATTCGGCGTACGCCCCACCCGACACTCACAGAATGGTAGTTGCCGAGCGCAGGCTCGGCCGGTTGAGATAGGTGCGTTCTGGATGACTATAATAGGTTACTAAA
>JBDTUL010000190.1:0-10191 GCA_040007735.1 Gammaproteobacteria bacterium
CGGGGCTTGGCAGGATTTCCGCCGGGACTGCCGTCCCGGCCGGGGCGCCGCGGCGTGGGGCGTTTTGGCGGCCAGAGAATGGTGCCGCGACACCTCGGTGATCCACAAAGGCAGGCGTAAATCTCGTCGACGTTCTCAGGGTCGTCCGCATCACGACCGATGTTGTATTCGAAGCCGAGCTCCTCCCCGGCGCGGATGAGTCGGGTGGCCACGATGAACACGCGCCCCTTGCGGATGCGCGGCTCGCAGTTGGGCTCGCACTGGTGATTGATGAAGCGAGTGTCGTTACCGCCGATGCTGCCGTCGATGACGATGCGCTCATCGAGCGTGAGCAGGAATGTGTGACTGTCGTTCACATCGCGGCCCTTGTAACGCTCGTCGGCCTGCTCATGGGTGATGCGGTCGCCGACGTATTCGTCGAGTACCTCGCCCTTCCTGATGTCGCGGGCCGCGAAGGCGCCGTAGCCATGCACGCCGGACCGGCGAACGACATAGAGCGCGTGATCGTGATTTCCGGGCTGGTCTTTCATGGGCGGGAATTTACCGCAATCGAAGGTAGTACTATCCCGCCGGTTGTCGTCTAGCGAGCCTTCATACATGCCGGATCAGCCGAACTCCTGGGTCACCGTGCGTTCCACGGAGCTGTCTGCCGGGATCGATCCCCTGGGCGCGCAACTCTCCGCCCTGCGCGACAGCGCAGGCCGCGGCCTGCTCTGGCACGGCGACCCCGCGGTGTGGGCCGGCCGAGCGCCGCTTCTATTCCCGATTGTCGGTACGCTGGCGGGCGGCCGTTACCGCCTCGGCGACCAGAGCTTTGCCCTCGGCCGGCACGGCTTCGCGCGCGGCAAGCCCTTCGAGATCGTGGCGTCCACGCCCTCCGCGGCCGTGTTCAGATTAGGCACCGACGAGGCCACCCTCGCGGTCTACCCGTTTCAATTCGAGCTGGAGGTCGCCTTCACGGTGGCAGGCCCCACTCTCTCTATAGTCGCCACCGCCCGGAACCTGGGCAGTGAGAAAATGCCCGCGAGCCTGGGCTTCCACCCCGGCTTCCTGTGGCCGCTGCCGTTCGGGCAGGCGCGTTCGAACCACTTCATTCAGTTCGAAGCGGACGAGCCCGCCCCGGTGCGGCGAATCGATTCCGCTGGACTGATGACCGACGAGCGCCATCCCACACCGATCGTCAATCGCCGCCTCGCGCTCACCGACGAGTTGTTTCGCAACGACGTGCTGATTCTCGACCAGGTGCAGAGCCGCGCGGTGGTCTATGGAGCGGAAGGCGGCCCGCAACTGGAGATCCGGTTTCCCGACTCGACCTGTCTGGGTCTCTGGACCAAGCCTGGCGCGCCGTTCGTCTGTATCGAACCTTGGCAGGGCGTTACGGATCCCGCAGGTTTCGCGGGCGACATTCGCGAGAAACCGGGCATTTTCGAAGTCGCACCGGGTGCCACTCACTCGATCACCATGGCCATCACGCTGCGCGGCGCGCAGCGCGCCGGTGCCGGTTAGTGCCGTGAGCTTGCGAGCAACCCTGTAGAATCGCCGCCATGAAAACATCCATGTATCAGACGGCCATTCCCACGTTCACGCGTGTGCTCAACAATCTCGTCGCCATTCTGGAGAAAGGCGCTGCGCACGCGGAAGCGCGCAAGATCGAGCCTGCGGCACTGTTGAACGCGCGGCTGTATCCCGACATGTTTCCCCTGTCGCGACAGGTTCAGCTCACGACGGAGAGTGCGATCAGCGGCGTGTCGCGTATCGCTGGCGTTGAAGTGCCCACTTACGAGAACAACGAATCTTCATTCGCGGACCTCGTCGCGCGTATCCGCAAGACGATCACGCAGCTCGAGGCCATCAAGCCCGAGCAACTCGACGGCACCGAAGACAAAACGGTTACGTGGCAGACCCGCAGCAGCACCAAGCACATGCTGGGGTTGCCGTATCTGCTGAATCACACGATGCCGAATGTGTTCTTCCACGCCACCACCGCCTACAACATCCTGCGGCACAACGGCGTCGAAGTCGGAAAGATGGACTACCTCGGCAGGAACTGAGATCGCAAGGCTTCTGCAAGCTCGCCGTCACAGAAGTCGCCGCACGGCTCCCAGCCGCCCGGCGCTTGAGGCAATCTTGTTCTGCTCCCAGCCGCCCGGCGTATGAGGGCCTCTTAAGGATTGACCTGCGCAATGGACTCATATGCGCTCTTCAACCATGAGCGCACTCTCTGCCGCTCGAGAATGCCGAGCTTCGCGCCGCCCTGGCTTTCGGGCTGGGTGGCCGCCCAGAAGCTGCTGCTGAGGCCATCGATCTTCGTCATGGAGCCTTCGTGCAGCCGCTTGATCTGAATGACGGTTGCCTTCAAGGCCTGCGCGCGCTCAAGGAGCCCTGAGCCTTTCAGGATTTCGAACTCATCGCCTCGCAGCTGGTTCTGCACGACGACGTAGTTGAGCCGGCCTTCGTAGCGATCGAACAATCGCCTGAGCAGGTCCACCGAATCGCGCCCTGAATCCATGACGTGCCAGTACCGGATATTGAGGCCGAGCTCCGGCGCCAGCTCCAGCAGCTGCGATTCGTCCATCCACTTCGTGAGCGGCTCCTGCGTCTGCGCCGCGAGGTCGACGATGATGCGGCGCTCGGGTTGCTCGGTCGCCGCTTCGACGATGGCATCGAGACTCTCATAGCGATCTATGAGAATCGGGGATGCAAAGCCGGCATAGAAGCGCATCAGCGCGCCATGCGAGCGGTCGGAGTCGAAGCCGAGAAACGGCAGGGAGTGGTCGATGCAGTACTGCGCGAGAATGCGGGCGATCAGCGATTTGCCGACGCCGCCCTTTTCTCCGCCAATCATATGAATGTTCGCCATGGGCCTTGGGAAAGCGGAAAGACCGAGGCAACCTAGCACGCGGCGAGAGCCAGCGGCTATGTTCTAATACGGCACGCAACGTGCTGAGCGTTCCCTATGAATTCCACAACCGATCGCCCCGCTCGCAAGCGTTTCTCGATGATCCGGGAATTCCACTTTGCGGACTGGTTTACGCTGGGAAACGCGGTGTGCGGCACCGGTGCCCTGTTTTCGAGCATGACGTACCTGCAGACCCAGGACGTCGACCGAATCTACGCCGCAGGCGGCATGATCCTGGCCGCGCTCATTTTCGACATTCTCGATGGGCGCATCGCGCGCTGGCGCCAGAAATCCTCGGCCCTGGGGCGGGAACTGGATTCGCTCGCCGACGTCATCTCGTTCGGTGTGGCGCCTGCCGTGCTGGCCTATGCCTGCGGCATGCAGGGGTTGTACGACCGGGTGATTCTCGCCTACTTCGTGGCCTGTGGGGTTTCGCGTCTCGCGCGTTACAACGTCACCGCGGAAGCGCTCTCGGAAGGCACGGGGAAAGTTAAGTACTTCGAGGGCACGCCCATACCCACCTCATTCGCACTGGTGCTGGTGCTCATCGTGGCGGCATCGCTCGGCGCCATTGAGGACCAGCTGTGGTTCGGTGCGGTGAAACTGGCCGGGTTTACCCTGCACCCCCTGGCGTTGCTGTTTGCCGCGTCCGGTTCGCTGATGATCAGCCGCATCCGGATTCCAAAGCTCTGAGCCTTTTTTGACTCGGAGGATGTCGGGAATCGCCCGTTCTTCTCGATTACCTCGGTAAGGGGGCTGCGGGTGTCTGTCGCCCCCAACCACTTTACGAGGCGTCGACCATGAACATCCTTCGCACCACTATCGCTCTTTCCCTATGCCTGTCCGGCGTCGGGCTGGCTCCGGCCGCCACCTCCGCGGGCCAGCTGGCCACCATCCGGGCCGCGGAGCCGTACGCCGCACCTGAGAAAACGGTGGACTACTCGGACCTCAATCTCAAGACGCGCAAGGGTGCCGCGGTGCTGTACGCCCGTTTGCACAACGCCGCTGCGGTAGTTTGCGATCGCGTGAACATTCGCGCGGCCGAGGCTCGCGAGAGCAACAAAGCGTGCGTGAAGCAGGCTCTGTCCCAGGCCGTGTCGGCGCTCAACCTGCCCGTGCTGAACCAGTATGCCGCGAGCAAGACCGGCGCCGGTTCGGACCCGGCTCGCTACGCGAGCCAGGGCAAGAACTAGGAGCCTGTCAGAGTGAGGCTCCTGGCTCGGGCATAGAGATGTACGCGCGCCTCAGTGGGCCGCGTACATCTTCATGACGTCGCCTCGCAGGGCGGCCTGACTCGTCTCGCGGCTGTAGAACATGTGGCCGCCGACGTAGTTCTTCACCTGCACGCGCGACGGATCGCCCATCAGCGGCATCTGGTCCACGATCAGCACGGACGCCATGAACGGGCATGAGAGATCGCTCCAGCCGTGAGCGATGAGCACGCGCAGCTTCGGATCGATGGCCACGGCCTCGCGCAGGTCCTGCACGGAACCGCGGTCCTCTTCATCGCCCAGGCCTTCGGATTCGCCGCCCTTGCCCATCGGCGTCCACAGGCCGTTCACCTGATAGCTCAGTGCGTAGTAGCGGCCGGGAAACTTCCAGCCCACGGTGCGCGTGATGAAGTCGACCATCGCCGTGGTGGTCGGCGCGATGATGCTGTCGAGAATCGGGTCGTTGTTGCGCTGGGCCGGCGCATACGGGAAGGGATCCCAGCCGGTGACGTTTGAATCGTAACGGCTGCCGAGTTTACCTTCGGCGCGAAACACTTCGCGCAGGAAGGCCTGCGTCTCGAGCCTGCCACCCGAGTAACGGACGAACCCGGGATCGAGACCGGAAAGCTCGGTCACCCGTTTGACGATTCGGTCGACGGCCTGCGGATCCGAGCGGCCTTGCAGAAGATCAGCGACGTAGTCGCGCCGGGTGTACGACACGATTTCGGCCATCGTGGCATCGGTGAGCTTTCCCTGCCGCTCGAGATTCGCCGCGGCGATGCTCGGCAACGTGAGCATCCAGGGGAGCGGTGAGAGATCGCCGTTGTCGGAAGCCGCCGGCTCCAGATACGGCGAAACCAGTACCAGCCCGTTCATGGCAACGCCCAGCTGCGCCTGCAGGAAGTGCGTCATGCGCGGTCCGCGGAAGCCACCATAGCTTTCGCCGACGAGATACTTCCGCGAAGTGAGGCGCTCGTTCTTCACCAGCCAGTCGAAGATGATGCGCGAGAGGTATTCGATATCCGCCTGGGCGGTGTAGAACTTCTTCTTCGCATCCTTCTCGGGCACGTGCGAATAGCTGAAGCCGGTGCCCACCGGGTCGATGAACACGAGGTCGGTGAAATCGAGCCACGTGCCGGCATTGTCCTTAGGCGTTGCCGGGTCTGAGGGGCTGTTGCCCGCCGCGCCGAACTGCACGCGCTTCGGCCCCAGCGCGCCCAGGTTCAGGTACACCGAAGAGGCGCCCGGGCCGCCGTTCAGCGCAAACGTGACGGGGCGGTCGCGGCCTGGAATGGTGTAGGCCGTGAACATGACGCTGGCGATGGTTTTTCCCTTCTCATCCAGCACCGGCAGAGAACCGACGGTCGCCTGATATTTGAGCGCGCGGCCGCCGAGCATCATGGTCTGCGCGACGCTCTTGTCGGCAGGGAATGGCGGCAGGGCCAGCTCATCGTCCTTGGGCGCGGCCGCGTCACCAGCGGGCTTCTTGCCCTCTTTAGGGCCTTCTTCCGCGGCCGCAGCCTCGGCTGCGTGCGCGCGCGTCGACGGAAACAGCGCGCCCGAGATCAAAGCCGTGGCCAGCAGGAAACTGCCGAGACGATTGGACATGGATTCTCCCACCCTTGAATTCACGTGTGACACGCCGGGATGCGACGTGGCGTCAAGGGCGAAGACTAGCATTCCTCTATCGCGCGGAGGCCGGGCAAAGGCCGTTCCGCGGCTCGGCCGGCCGCGCGAGAACATCTTTATGGCTCGCCTGCAGAGTCTTTTGGCTCGCCCGCAGAAGAAGAGGCCTCTCCCCAGCCGCCCGGCGATTGAGGGCTCTTCATCTCAGCAAAGACTCAGAGCCCAATCCCCGGGCGGCTGGAGAGCAAACTCGGCTACCTTAGAACTTCACCCGAAACGATCCAAAATACGACCGCCCCAGCACATCGTACGTGCTCGGATCGGTGTTCTGATCGATGCTGTTATCGAACTGAGGCGGCTTCTTGTTGGTGAGATTGCGTACGCCCAGCGCCACTTCAACTTTTCCAGTCGCCTGCCAGCGCGCGCTCACGTCGTGGTACACACGAGTGCCGGGGCTGACATACGGACCGGGATCGCCAAACGCCGGGAGCAGCCCCTGGTTCAGCATGCTGTCCAGGTACTGCACGTTCCAGTTCAGGTCCACCGGACCCCATCCATATGACAGTCGCGCATTGGCTTTGAACCGCGGGAACGAACCCTGGATGTTGTATGCGCCGGCGGTACCCGCGTAGTCGATATCGTCCAGCACATAGCTCTTGAGGTACGACACCAGCAGGTTGACGTTCAGCCTGTCCCGACCGTGTGCAAAGCTGAAGGGGATGCCGTAGTCGACCTGAAGATCGACACCCGAGGTGGTGAGCTTCGAGCTGTTCACCTGCGGCACGTTCACTTTCAGCTCACCGGACTCATCACGGTAGATGAGCGGCGCGTTGAGCTGGTTGCTGAAGCAGGAGGAACTCGCGAGATCTCCGGAGGCGAAGCACGAATTGATGATTCCCTGCACGCCGCCCAACAGCGAGTTCACGTAGTCACTCACCTTGATGTGCCAATAGTCGAGGGACAGTTGCAGCGTCTGGACCGATTGCGGCCGGAAGACGAAGCCCGCCGTGACGGTGTCGGAATTCTCCTCCTTGAGATTCGGGTTGCCGAAGTTGAACGACTCGACCTGGGCGTTGTTCTGGATGAAATTCGCCGGATTGGCGATTCCCTGCTTCTTGCAGAACGCCACGGTCGCCGCATCTTCGGCGCCCGCGCAGGGGTCCGAGTACAGCGGGAAGCTCTGATCGCCCGCCTGGAACAGCTCGAAAACGCTCGGCGCGCGGCTCGCGACCTGGAACATCGTTCGGAAGCTCAGGGCCTGAGTCGGGGCCCAGTTGAGGCCGGCTTTGTAGGAGATCACGTTTCCAACCGTCGTATAATCGGAGGCGCGCGCGCCGAGCGAAAGGTCGAGTTTCCGGGCGAAACGCGCATCGGCGAGGATCGGCACCAGGCCTTCGACGAAGACTTCCTTCACGTTGAAGTCGCCGGCGACCGGATGCGCCGCGTTGAAACCGAGGATGTCGCCGCGATCCTTGTTCTGGTCCGGCGAGAAGGTGGATTCATCCTTGCGCCATTCCACGCCAAGAGCAAACCCGACATCGCCTGCGGGCAGCGCGAACAGATTGCCGTTGACTGAGGCGTCGACCATCTGGCGCTCGAAGACGAGCTGGTCGCTGAAGTTCAGGCGCACGAAGTCCACCGCCGCCTGCGACAGGTTATTGGCGCCAAAGATGTTCGCGGGCACACAGCCCGGCACGAATCGCGTGTATTGCGCCGGGCAACCGTTGATGGCGGCCTCGAGGCGCGAACGCGAAACGTCGTTGGTCGTGAAGTTCGTGAACTCCGTGCGGCCGTACTGATAGTACGCGTCGTAGTTCCAGCTCTTGAACGGCAGCTCGCCTTTGAAACCCAATGTGATCTGCTGCAGCTTCGAGGAGTTCTCCTGAATGCGCGCGCCCACCTCGAGCATGCGGCGGCGGAAAATCCCTGGCAGCGTCGGATCCGAAGGCTCTTCGGTCAGCGCATCGACGCGGCTCGCCAGCAAATCCCGCGCGCTCTGGCTGAGCAACGGGCTGTCGGGCGATACGTGCAGGCCCGTGGCGGGTGTCGGCGCAAGCTGCGCGGAGTTCTTGCTGTCCACATAGAGCAATTCCGTGTAGGCGCGCGCCGAGTCGGACACGTCGAAATGGCCCAGTGCGCCGATGGTGACGCGCTCCGCCGGGGTGAGCAGATTGTTGGTCGGGTTGAAGTTGTATCGATCGCCGACGCCCGGGTCGGCGAGGCCGCCGTTGTCCTCGGGAATCAGGCCTACGAAGCGCCGTACCGAACCGTCGGGGTTCACGGCGCGGCTACCGCCGGTTGCGAACGGGTTTCCCGGCTGCACATCGAATCGCCCCGCTACGCCGGTGGACGAGCCGCGAATAGTTGGGTCCGTGGCGAAGTTGATGCGCGTGTAGTCGCGCGCATTCTGGAGCACCTGTTCCCGGTCATACCAGCTTGCGTACGCAGTCATGTTGCCGCGGTCGTCGGCAAAGTTTCCGCCGACCAGCAGGTCCACCTGGCGCTCCAGGCCATCGTTCTCGGCAGACTGGCTGGCCTGCGTGCCGATATCCACGCCCGAGAAATCTTCCTGAAGAATGAAGTTCACCACGCCAGCCAGCGCATCCGACCCGTAGACCGCCGATGCGCCACCCGTGACGACTTCCACTCGCTTGATCAGCCGCGTGGGCACGTTGTTGAGGTCGACGGTTCCATCATTGACGGACGGGTTGAGGCGTCGGCCGTTCACCAGCACCAGTGTGCGGGTGGGGCCGAGGCCACGCAGATCGACAGTGGCCGTTCCGTCGGCGGGGTTATTCGAGAAGGCGGAAAATCCGGGGATCACCTGCGGCAACGTGTTGAGCACCGCTTCGGTGTTCATGAGGCCGGTGGCCTGAATCGCCTCCGCGGTGACGGTCGCCAGCGGGCTCGGTGCCTCGTAGTCCTGGCGCTGAATGCGCGTACCCGTGACGGTGATCGTATCGACGCTTTCGGCGGGCCGGTCCTGCGCCATCGCCGGCAACGCCAGTGTCGCAAGGCTCGCGAGTAACGCGCGGCGCACGGCCAGACGAATGCGGAAATTGTCGCTCATGATTATTTTGCTCCTGCTTTCGACGGCCCTGGGTGGCCGGCTGACGGTGAAGCGAGAAAGATAGCAACGCACCCCTGCGCACCGACCTCAGCGCATTGCGAATCGGCGATCACTCGATTGCGAGATTGGTGCGCAGGCTGTGGCGAAATTGAGTCGGGCTTGAATCGGCGTCTTGCGCAAGACGGCGCCGAATCTCTCCGGGTGCGGCGCCGATCCAGTGGCGCACCTGCTTCGTCAGGCTCGTGGGCGAGGAATAACCCACGCGCAGAGCAATCTCCGCAACGGGCAGCGTTGTCGATTCGAGCAAGCGTTTTGCCACGAGCGAACGCTTACGCTGCAAGTAGAGCTGCGGCGTTACGCCTTGCAGGGAATGAAACGCGCGCAGGAAATGAAACTTGGACATGCACGCGACTTCCGCGAGCGCCATGAGCCCGATGGATTGCTCGTAGCACGACTCGATGTAGTCGACCGCGAGCGTCACGCGCCGATAGATTTCTTTGCGCGTGCCGGCGCGCGCGCAGGGAATAGCCTGAACCTGCCGCACGATCTCGCGTTGGCCGAGCAGCATGCGCTCGAGCAGGTAACCCAGTTGCTCCTCGAACCACGCGGGGTCGTCGTTGCCGGCGAGCGCCTGGTGACGGATGTACCTCAATACCGGGGACACCTGCCTGTCGTGCGGGCGCAGGGTCTCGGAGAATTCGAATGCGAATCGATCGGGCGCGCTCGGCCGCTCGAGCAGGCGATCGGCGGGCGTCACCAGTGGCGCGAGCACCTCCTCGACCAGGCCGGCCCGGAAGAAGATCTTGAAACTCTCGACCTCGCAGCGCGAGTGGATCGCGCTCTCGTGCGCGCGGCCCGCGTTCTGTACCAGGAAGTTGTCATCGTCGACGGCGACCCGGCGGCGATCGAACTGGTACGACTCCCGGCCGCCATGCGCAGCCGCCAGCATCATGGGCCGCGGCACGGGCGGACATTCGGCATGGCGCGCGCGCGCAATGACGATACAACTGTCGGTTTGACAGATCGCATTCAGGCGATCCGTCATCGTGTGCAGAATCAACAACGCTGTGCGCTCCCGGCCCCGGCCGGGCCGACGGTGAGTTCAACTCATATGCGCACAGACGCAATGCACTTCAGTTTCCGGACACGGAGTGAGGTATCGGACATGGAGCGTTCGATATCGGACATCGGCGTGCGGACCGCAGCCGCTTTCCCAGGCGAGCAGCGATTAAATGGTTTTCTCATCCCCCTTCAGCCGCCCGGATTCTTATGGCCTGCGACGCCAAGAGCTCTCAATCGCCGGGCGGCTGGAAAGCGGTTTGGCGAGGCCGCGCGGAATGCTGCCGGGAAGCGCGCAGCTGGAAGCTAATCCAGTGGCACTCTGG
>JBDTUL010000191.1:0-10101 GCA_040007735.1 Gammaproteobacteria bacterium
TCCGCGGAGCCGCTCTTCGCTACCAATTCGCGGCGTCGGGGATGCCACCATATCTAGCCGGACGCCGCTGGCGGTCTGCGATGCATCGACGGTGAAGCGCTCCGATCTTCACGACAGCGAAGTGCGCGGCGGCCCGGGTGACCCCAACCGCCCCTCGATGTGGGGTTTCAACGTGAGCTACAACCCGGCGCAGCGCTGGTTTCATGCCCCGAACGTGGAGCCCGAGGAGGCACTGGCTTTCAAACTCTTCGACTCCGACCCTTCCCGCGTGCAATGGACGGGGCACACCGCGTTCGATGACCCGACTTCCGCGCCCGATGCGCCGCCTCGGGAAAGCATCGAGATCCGCACGATTTCGTTCCTGCCGAAATAGGGCTTGCCAGATCCAGGCGGGAACCGGGAGCGCAGTGGCGCGTTTCAGGAACGATACGGGTAAGACGAACGAAAGAGGGGCGAGTGAGTTCAGGCGCATCCTACCTCGATGTCCGCGATTCAGCCGCCAGCCCACGGGCCTCCCGATCCGAATCCAACGCATTCGATAGCTTCAACGACGACCTGGTCTGGATTCTCGATAAGCTGGTTTCGCGATCTGGCGGAGTGTTTGGGGCGCTGTCGGGCCACTTGCTGTCGGAGCGCGAGTCCAACCTGCTGGCGCTGACCACCGCCCGGCCCGAAAAGCCTGACACCTTCTTCTGCGCACTCGCGGCCCATTCCATCGGCGCCACCGAGTTCGATCGCCGACGCCGGGGTGACGACGCACCGGTCATGCGTCAGGGCATCTGGAGCCCGAGCGCCAACGACCCGATTTCGGCTTCATTCCGCACGCTCCAGTTGTGCTTCTGGCCAACCCTCAACGTCAGTGTGGTGGCGACAGTCTGCAGGCCGGCCCTCCACGGGCCTTTTAGCGCGCTGGAAGCGCTCGCGGGGGAGAAGCTGTATCCGGTTCTTTCCCGGTACGTGAGGCTGTGGTGGCTGCATCGCTTCGAGCGACGCAGGGCCGACTCCCTCAGTGCCGCGCTTGATTTGTCCGACGTCGGAGTGCTGCTCCTGGACAGGCGTGGCGACTTGACCTTTGCAAACACTCGCGCGCGGGTCTTTCTGCAGCACCGGGATGGCATCTGCGAGCGCGAGCGTGCGGTGCTGGCCGAGCGATCAGATGACGGCGTGCACTTCCAGGCCGCCATCCAGCACGCCATCCACTGCAACCTGCGCAGTCAGCCCGACCCGTCGCGGGCAGAGCGGGCGCCGATCCTGCAACTGAGCCGCAGTAACGGGCGCCGCCCGCTGATCGTCACGGTGATGCCGGTCGAGCGCGCTGCGGTAGATCACCGGGATGCGGCGGTTATCGCGTATCTGCTCGACCCAGAACAGAACGTGGATCTGCTGCTGGCGCCTGTTTGCGCGCTCTACCGTCTCACGGCGACCGAAACCCGGTTGGTCATTCACATGGTGAGTGGCGTACGGTTGGCGGATGCCGCCGAGAAAATGCAGATCCAGGCCGAGACGGCGCGCGCCTATCTCGAACAGGTGTTCCTGAAGACAGCCACCCATCGGCAGGCGGACCTCGTCCGCATCATGCTTTCCAGCATCAGCCACACGAACGCCCGGGTCGACCTCGCCCTGATCTGAGGATCGCCGCGGCGCTACCCCCGTTTGGGAGTAACGAACGCACTCAACTGCGGGTTCGGGCTGTACGGGCTCCTGGCCGACAATTCCGGTCCGACCAACTTTTGTCCGGCCAGGCGCTTCGGGCGTTTGCGACACCTCATTTCTGGGAGATTTCATGCGCCGCTCAGCTCAATTCCTGGCGCTTGCCGCGGCAAGCGTCCCCCTCTTCAGCCTGGCCTCGAGCCACCGTGAAGCCCCATTCATTACCAACCTGCCGAAGGTGGACGGCACCGATCTCTACCTGTTCCGCAGCTACGAGCCGGGCCGCTCGGACTACGTGACCGTCATTGCCAACTACCTGCCGCTCCAGGACCCGACGGGCGGACCGAATTTCTTTCGTCTCGATCCGCTGGCCGTATACCGCATCAATATCGATGGCGACGGTGACGCGGTCGCCGACCTCACCTTCAGTTTCCGGTTCAGCGAGATCAACAAGAAACTCGCGGTTCCCGCCAACGGCGTGTCGGTACCCGTGCCGGTGTTGAATATCGGCCAGGTCGATGCCAAGGGGGCGGCTCTGAACGTCGAGGAGAGCTACACGGTCTGGCTCGCGCGCAAGTACCCGCACGGTGCGGAGAACTTCCAACTGTCGAACGCAGCGACCGGCGCGCGCAGCTTTGCGAAGCCCGTCGACAACATCGGCATGAAGTCGATTCCGGACTACGCGGCCTACGCCAGCCAGTTCATTCACGAGGTGACGATTCCCGGGTGCCCGATTCCCGGCCGCATGTTCGTGGGCCAGCGCAAGGAAGGCTTCGTCATCAATGTGGGCGAGATCTTCGACCTGGTGAACACCAATCCGGTGGGCCCACGAGAGGCGGAAGCCAACGACCTGTCTCGCAAGAACGTCACCTCGCTGGCGCTCGAGATTCCGCTCAGCTGCATCACGAAGGGCAAGGAGCCCGTCGTCGGCGCGTGGACCACGGCAAGCGTGCCTTCCACCCTGACATTTCTGCCGCGTCCCGGCGCGAACGGGCAGGTCGTGCGTGGCAGCTCGTCGCTGGTCCAGGTGTCGCGCCTGGGCAATCCGCTGGTGAATGAAATCATCATCGGGCTGCCGGACAAGGACAAATTCAATGGCAGCAGGCCGACCGACGACGCGCAGTTCCTCAAGTACGTGACGAACCCGACCCTGCCGGTTCTGCTGAACGTGCTGTACGGAGATGCAGCCAAGGTGCCGGCCTCTCCGCGTAGCGATCTGGTGGCGGCGTTCCTCACTGGCGTGAAGGGCGTCAATCAGCCGGCGAAAGTGACTCCTGCAGAACTGATGCGGCTCAACACTTCCGTGCCTCCCACGGCGCCGGCTGATCAGAAAGACCTCGGCGTTCTGGCAGGCGACAGCGCAGGCTTTCCGAATGGACGGCGGCCATTCGATGACGTTGCGGACATCGAGTTGCGAGTCGCCGAAGGCGCTCTGTGCGGTAAGATCGGTAACTGCGGCACCCAGACCGTCGACCCGAACAACGGTGCTCCGTACACTGACGGCACTCGGGCCGCGGGGCCGGATGCGGCACATTTGGATGTGTCGAGTGCGGTAGATTCGAAGGACACGTATCTCACCACGTTCCCGTACCTCAACACCCCGCTGCCCGGCTCGCCAAACGCGACCGAGTAATAGGAGACAGTCGGCATTCGACTCTCGGTTTTCTGTCGACAGACAATCAGCGCACGGGTCCGGGCCCGTGCGCTGATTGCATTTGGGGCGCTCGTGCTGGCTGCACCCGCCAACTCTGTTCCGCGTATCCCACCAAGCGACTCTACTGTTCTGGAGAATGTGCCCGCGGCAGGCGCCGTCAGGCGGCTCGAACCTCTACGCGATCGCCTCAAGCAACGGCCGAACGACGCGGAAGCGGCAATAGCGCTTGCTGAAGGCTACTTGCAGATTGGCCGCACTACTGCGGACCCACGTTTTGTTTCCTACGCACAATCTACGTTGGCGCCTTGGCTGAGCGCCGATAAGCCTTCGCCCCGCATGCTGGTCCTGGCCGCGACGGCTTTTCAGAACCTGCATCGATTCGACACCGCTCTCGGTCTCATCGACCGCGCGTTGCACGTCGAACCTCAGAACTCTCAGGCGCTACTGACCAAGGCGACGATCCTGCAGGTGCAGGGTCGGTTTGATGAGGCTCGCCCTGTGTGTCGCACCCTGATACAGGCGGCGGGGCAACTCATCGCCCTGACTTGCCTCACCAGTGTAAACAGCCTGACGGGTCACCTTTCCACGAGTTATCGCGCGCTTCAGGCGGTGTTCGTCGACGACGCGCGGTTACCTGTCGAGCTGCGAACCTGGGTGCTCGGTCAACTGGGCGACATGGCCGTGCGCGCGGGCGACCCGCGCGAAGCCGAGGGTCATTTTCGGGCCGCGCTTCGCGCCCACCCTGAAGATTTGTATGGCAAAGCCGCCTATGCGGATCTGCTGCTGAGCGAGCATCGTCCTGAAGAGGTCGTGAACCTGCTCCGGGACAACGAAGCCCAGGACAATCTGCTGTTGCGCCTGGCGATTGCCGGAACCCGGGCGCAAATCATCGATGGCCGCCGCTGGAGCGAGTTGTTTCGCGCAAGGTTCGAAGCCGCGCGGCGCGACGGCGATTTCACGCATCTGCGCGAGCAGGCCCGCTACTTTATCGATGTGCGCGCCGAGCCGCAGCGCGCGCTCGAGCTCGCCCTTGCTAACTGGCGTGTTCAGCACGAGCCGGACGACATCCGAATCTATGTTCGGGCCGCGGCGGCCGCCGGAGAGCCCGAGGCGCAGCGTACGATTCTCGACTGGATTCGCAGCACGCACTACGAAGACGCCACTTTGACGGCGCAACTGCCTCCGACCGCAGGGCCCCTCGCGCCATGAAGGCACTCGCCGCGCTCTGCGCCCTGGCAATGCTTTTAGTCAGTCCTGCTGCGTTCGCTCACAAGCCCAGCGACAGCTATCTGACTATCACCGAACCCGATGGAGGCAACACGCTCGACGGGCAGTGGGACATTGCACTCCGGGACCTGCAGCAGGCGATTGGAATAGACGGCAATGACAACGGCCAGATCACCTGGGGCGAGGTCAAGGCGCGGCAGCAGGCGATCACCGCCTACGCGTTCTCACGTTTGAGTGTGGAAGGGTTGGCCCGCGGCGACCGAGGTGTCTGCACGCCGAAGTTGCGCGAGTTGCTGTTCGACGAGCATGTGGACGGCGGTTACGCGGTACTCCGCTTTGGCGCCGAGTGTCCGCTCCGGCCGCAGCAGCTAGTCGTTCACTACTCGCTCCTGTTCGACGTGGACCCGAACCATCGCGGGCTGCTGAATGCTCGCGCCCCCGGCGCGAGCCAGGCGCTAGTCCTGTCACAGGATCGGCCGAGCGTCACGGTCGATCTCGCGGTCTCAGGAGCCGGCTCTCAATTGCGCTCGTTTCTCGTGGAGGGCATCTGGCACATCTGGAAAGGATATGACCACATCCTGTTCCTGATCACCTTGTTGCTGCCGGCGGTGCTGCTCTATCGCGTTGGCCGCTGGGAAGCACGCGCATCGTTGCGTGATTCGTTGCTGGACGTGCTGAAAGTGGTTACGGCATTCACGCTGGCGCATTCCATCACTCTGACGCTGGCGGTGAATGGGTTGGTGTCGCTGCCGAGCCGGCTGGTGGAATCGGGTATCGCGGCCACGGTGTTGCTGGGCTCGCTCAACAATCTTTATCCGGTAGTACGCGAGCGCCGCTGGGCCGTGGCGTTCGTGTTCGGGCTCATACATGGCCTAGGGTTCGCCTCGGTGCTGGGCGACCTGGGCCTGCAAGGCTGGAATCTCGCCGTGGCGCTGATCGGCTTCAATCTGGGCGTTGAAGTCGGACAACTCGCTATCGTGCTGGT
The DNA here is from genome assembly GCA_040007735.1 of Gammaproteobacteria bacterium. Lineage (GTDB taxonomy): Bacteria > Pseudomonadota > Gammaproteobacteria > Steroidobacterales > Steroidobacteraceae > JADGHX01. The sequence goes on from JBDTUL010000191.1 coordinate 5,517, forward strand.
GCTGGTTCCCACCATCTATGCGCTGCGAACCTCCGCGATGTATCGCCGCGCCGTCATGCCCGGCGGTGCGATCGTCATCGCCTGTATCGCGGCCTACTGGCTGTTCCTGCGCGCCTTCGGCGTCAGCTTTCAGTGAGTGTCTGCGGCGGGAAGGAGGAGGCCCACCTCAACGGGTTGACACAAGGAGCCAAGTCGGTCTTCATTACTGCCCGGGGGGACAGCGGGTCTGCGGAGACAGCAAGGCATGTGGCTGATACGAACCAAACTCGAAGTGCCTGCGCCCACGGAGCGCCTCATCGCGCGCCAACGGTTGCGCCGGGCATTGCCGGCGGTGCTTCGCGCACGGCTGGCGCTGATCCATGCGCCCGCGGGGTTCGGCAAAACCTGCCTGCTTGCGGAATGGAAGCGCTGCCTCACGGCGCAGCGGGTGCGCGCCGCCTGGCTGTCTCTGGATGAAGAAGACTCCGAGCCGCTGCAGTTCATGGCGTATCTCACGGCTGCACTCGATGCGGCCGGAATCGATGTAGGACATCTGTTACCGGCCGCCGAGCGCGGCTTTCCGGACGACGTGCCGGTGTCCTCGCTCATCGCGATGCTCAACCAGGCGATCCAGCGCTCGCAAGGCCGCACGGTCGTGCTGATCGATGACTTCCACCGGCCCCGAAGTGCGGCCATCAACCCTTTGCTCGTCAGTCTCATCCAGGGGCTCGGCTCGCGCGTAAGTTTCGTCATTGCCGGACGCGAGCGGCCAGCGTTCGCCGCTGCGGACGGTGCACTCCGCGCCACCTGCATCGAAGTGGCGGGCGATCAACTCCGCTTCACGCTCGATGAGACCCGCGCCCTGTTGACGCGCAATGTAGGCGCGCTTTCTGAGGAAGACGTGGAGGCGATTGCGCGCGGCACGGACGGTTGGGCGATCGCACTCGCCGCCGTTCGCGATTGGCTGGCCACCGGCTGGAGCACCGCCCGGGTGAGGGACTCTCTCACGCTGCCCGCTGCGGACCTGAGTCGCTACGTGACGAGCCAGATTCTCCAGGGTCTGAGCCCATCCGAGCACGAGTTCCTGCTGCGCACGGCCATCGTGGATCGGTTCTGCGAGCCGCTCGCCGAAGCGTTGTGCGGCGATCTTCCGGTGCGCGAGGCCATCAGCGCCTTGGAGCACAAGGATCTGCTCGTAGTCATCTGGGACGGCAACGAGCGCTGGTTCCGCTACCACCGCCTGCTTGCGGAGCTGGCCATCGCAGAACTCGCGCGCGAGCGCGAAGGGCAGGCCACCGCGCTTCACCGAAGCGCCGCCGAGTGGTTCTTCCGCTCGGGGCATCACGCGGAGGCCGTGCGCCACGCGTTGGCCACGGGCGATGACCGGCTGCTCGCCGAGCTCTTCGAGCGTGCGGGCGGTTGGCAACTCGTGTGCAGTGGCCACGTGGGGCTGAGCCGAAACGCGCTCACGTTCATCTCGCCGAACGTGATGCGCGATTATCCTCGCGCGCAGCTTGCCCGGATTCTCATGCTCGCCAAACTTGCGCAGACGGATGAGGCGAATCGCGAGCTGGAACGCCTGAAGTTGCAGCATCTGCCGAGCGAGGACGCTCTGCTGGCAACGGAAGTGGAGCTGCTGCGTGCATTGGTAGATCGCTACGTCGACGCGCCAGTGGATGCGGCGTACTACTTCGCCATTGAATCCGTTGCGAACACAGTGCCACGAGATCATTCACCGCTGCGCGCGGCCTTCGCAAACATTCTCGTCGCGCTTCAATACGAGCGCGGCGAATTCGAGTCAGGCCTGGCTATCGGCGACGAGGCCATCGTTCACTACCGGCGCATGAGCTCGTTGTTCGGTGAAGTGTTTGTGTATGTACATCAGGGCCGCATCCTTCACGAGAGCGGGCGTTTACGGGACGCGGAGGCGACTCTTCGCCAGGCATGGACTCTTGCGCGAGACACCACAGGGCCTAACACTGAAACGGAGGCGGTTGCCGCTATCGCGCTGGCAACCACCGTCTACGAGCGCGGTGATCTCGACGAAACAGAGAGTCTGCTCGCCACCGCCTTGCCCGCCATCGAGCACGGGGAAAGCTGGTTCGACTTGCTCGCTATTGGGTATCTCACCGCGGCCTCCCTGGCTGCTCATCGCTCCGGCGCCCCCGGTGTTCGCGAAGTGGCCGCCCGGGCGCGCCAGACCGGACTGCGCCGCGACCTGGAACGCCTGCTGCGCATCGCGGATATTCTCGATCTGCAGGGTCACGTCCTTTCCGGTGAGCTGACAGGCCGTTCGCTCGCGCTGCTCGAGGCTGCACTCTCCGCGGGCATGGCTCGCGAGCACGCACCCCGCATTCGGCTGCGCATCTCGCTTGACCTCGCGCGGCTGGCGCTCGCCCGTATGCAATTCAGTACAGCGCGTGAAGCCGGCGCGCGACTCGCAGAGCAGGGCAAGGCCTCCCGACACGTGCGTCTGAGCATCGAGGGCCACATCATCGAAGCGCTGGCGGCGCACGCGCTCGGCGACCGGGATTCGGCGGATCAGGCCTTCGGCCGTGCCGTCACTCTCGGGATGCACGAAGGCTTTCGACAGGTTTTCTGCGACTTCGGCGCAAGCCTCCTGCCGCTGCTCGAGGAGCCGGAGCTCGCGCGCCCCGCACCGGGTGCGGCCCGTGTGCGGGATCGGTTCGTGCAATCCCTCAGCGACTCTATCGGGGCTCCGGCCCGGGCGGTCGCGGGCTCGGCGAGCCTGAGCGATCGCGAGCGCACGGTGCTGCGGCTGCTCGGCGAAGGGCTCTCGAACAAGGAAATCGCCCGCGCGTTGCGTGTATCGGACAACACCGTGAAATTCCATCTCAAGAATATCTTCACGAAACTCGGCGTCAGCACGCGCACGGAAGCCGTGCAACTCGCGTTCTCCCGCTAGGAATCTGTAGGGCCTACCCGCCGCCGACCGGAGAACCTACCCGGCAACCGCATTGGCGTGCCGGGCAACCCAGCGTACCTATATGGGGCCCGCTCGCGGGCGCTCAGAAGGTTGCGGGGAAATGCCGGGCGACACATTACGGATTGGAATCGACGTCGGCGGGACCAACACCGATGCCGTTGTGATGAGCGGCCGCGAAGTGCTGGCCGCCCACAAGACCCAGACCACTGCGGATGTTGGCTCCGGAGTCGAGGCCGCTCTGGCCGAGGTGCTGCGGCAGGCCGAAGCCGGCTCCGACCGAATCGGCGCCGTGATGATCGGCACCACGCATTTCACCAATGCCTTCGTTCAGGCGCGGTCGCTTGCGCAGGTGGGAGTGGTGCGGCTCGCCGCGCCGGCCACCACCAGTCTGCCGCCCTTTGTCGACTGGCCTGCCGCCCTCCGGCGGACCGTCGAAGGTCAGTCGATTGTCGTGAGCGGCGGCTACAACTACGATGGCAGCGAGATTGCGGCCGTCAATCCCGGCGAAATCCGCCGCACTATCGAGGCGATGAAGCAGGCGGGAATCCGCACCATCGCGGTGTCGTCGGTATTCGCTCCGGTGAACGACGCGCAAGAGCAATTCGTGCGCGGGGTCATCAAGGAACTCGCGCCCGATATCTCCGTAACGCTCTCCAGTGAAATCGGCCGCATCGGGCTGCTGGAACGCGAGAATGCCGCCCTCATGAACGCGGCGCTGGCGGGCATGGCCGGCGAGGTCGTGGACTCGTTCGCGCGGTCGCTGGCGGCGCTGGCGCTTCACTGCCCCTTCTATGTGAGCCAGAACGACGGCACCCTGATGGCGCCCGCGCTGGCGAAGCGTTTTCCGGTGCTGACCTTTGCTTCGGGCCCGACCAATAGCATTCGCGGAGGCGGCTTCCTGAGCGGCATCGAAAACGGCATCGTTGTCGATATCGGCGGCACCACTACCGATGTCGGCGTGCTGGTGAACGGCTTTCCGCGCGAGAGCGCCATAGCGGTCGATGTTGGCGGCGTGCGCACGAACTTCCGTATGCCGGATGTGTTGTCGGTAGGGCTTGGCGGCGGCAGCCGGGTTCGGGCGGAAGCGGGCATCGTCACGATCGGGCCCGATTCAGTGGGATATCGGCTGCGGCAGGAGGCGCTCGTGTTCGGTGGCAGCACGTTGACCGCGACCGACATTGCCGTAGCAGCAGGCAAAGCGCAGATCGGCGAGTGCTCCGCAGTGGACGGGCTCGATGTGGCGATGGTCAGCGGCGCCGTAGCTCGCATGCGTGTGCTCCTCGAAGACGCCATCGACCGGATGAAGACGTCGGCGCAAGACGTGCCGGTCGTGCTCGTCGGCGGCGGAAGCATCCTGGCGCATCGGGATATCCGGGGTGCTTCACATATCGTTGTGCCTCCGAATGCGGGTGTCGCGAACGCCGTCGGCGCAGCCATTGCACAGGTGAGCGGTGAGATCGACCAGGTGGTCTCGTACGAGCGCGAAGGCCGCGACGTTGCACTGGAGCGAGCCAAGAGCGCGGCGTGCGCGCGTGCGGTCGCCGCCGGAGCGCAGGCGGACACCGTGCGCATCGTGGATGTCGAAGAGCTGCCCCTTCAATACCTGCCGGGCGCCGCGGTCCGCGTCCACATCAAAGCGGTCGGCGAGCTCGCCACGTT
>JBDTUL010000192.1:0-10023 GCA_040007735.1 Gammaproteobacteria bacterium
CCTCGAGTTACGCGGCCTGGGCTCTAATGGGCGCCAGGGCACAGGGACTCTTTCGATTCAAACAATATGCCGCGTCGTCCGGACTCTTCGTGTCAGTGGCTCTGCTCGCCTTGGCGGCGCCGCGCGCAGGCAGCGACGTGGTCGCCGCTATGGCCGGATTCGCTGCCGCCAACCTGGCGGCAGCTACATGGTGCGCAATCGATTTGCCAAAGGCCTCGCGAACGAATGCTGCTCGTAACCTCACCAGCGCCGAGGTGAAAATAATCGGGCCATACGCGACGAACGCATGGCTCACGTCCATCGTCGGCTCGTTCGTGTGGGCCCGAGGTGAACTCGCAGTCGTCAAGGGCCACCTTGGAGAATCCGCCGTCGGGTTCTACTCCGTGGGACTCACGCTCTCAGGCATAATTAACCAAGCGACGGCACTCCTCACAGGCGGGCTTTGGCCGCAGATTGCGCGCGGATGGGACAAAGGCGATCGTGAATCCGTGCTTCGACTGTCGAGCTTCACGACCAATCTTTTGATGGTCGTATCAGGCCTCTCATCCGGGTTCGTGATCTGCTTCGCACCGTACATCGTGGCGTTGCTCTTCGGGCAACGGTTCCATGAGAGTTCGAGGTTGGTCGTCATACTCGCGCTGGGTCCGCTAGCTCTGGCGAGCGGAAGCGCCAACCTGGTCCTCCAAGCGGCGACCAATGGCAGGTTCGCGCGCGATGTCACGCTTGCCGGAGGCGTGACGCTTTTTGGCGCAGCCCTTCTTCTCTTACCGCATTTTGGTATTGCCGGCGCCGCCGTGGCTCGAAGCGCGACGCAGATCGTCGTCGCAGGTTCGACGCTCGTGTGGCTCGGGAGAGTCACCGGACACGACGCCAGAACGCGTCAAAACCTGCGCTCGTTTGTTCTGCTGGTCGCGTCAGCCGTCGGCCTCGTCTCGGCAATCGCTCTCGAGCCAACAATCCAGTTCGCTGGACGCCTCACCCTGTTTACCGCCTACGGTTGCCTGGTCTGTGTGATCTGCTCCCCAATCCGTGACGCAGTCACACTACGTCGTCTCCGAGGCGTTGTCGGAAGTACGCTTGGATAACACGGAGTTGTCAGGAACAGGCGACGTCGACCTGTCCGTGCTGTTCGTATCGTACAACCGGTCAGACCTCCTGGAAGTCGCTTACGCGTCCCTTCGAGAGCGGATGGACTTTGGCAGTCTGCGCTCAGAATACATACTCGCCGATGACGGAAGCGGCCCGTCGGACCTCGCTAACCTGCAAAAGTTGCATTTTGACCGGCGCATACTGTGGCACGTAAATACCGGCCTTGGGGCCAACTGTAACCGGGGAATAGCCGCGTCGCGCGGCCGATACATATTGCAAATTCAGGATGACTGCGAGTTTGTGGGGGTCAGTTCAATTTTACAAACGAGCTTGGCAATTATGGATACAGACCCAGAGGTAGGCATCATTCAGTTGACAAATCAGACGCCAGGCATATTGCACCAAGTTCGTTACCTTCAGAATGGAACACCATATCTGGTCTTTGCGAATGACGGTCAGCCGTACCCTCTCGACTGTGGGGCGAGGCCCTATTCGGACCAGCCTCACATCAAAAAAAAACAGTTCGTCGATGATGTTGGCCCGTATGCAGAGGCCGTATCCATGACTAAAATGGAGATCGGTTATCAACAAAGAGTCGCGTGCCAGAACAGGTGGAAGGTAGCGCATCTTCTCCAAGAGCGCTCATTTGTGCATTTGGGAGCCGGACGCAGTTTTAACGAATCCCTACACCGAGCCGAGCGACTGGCACAGCTGGAGCGATATCCCGTGATCGGCACGCTGTTCCGATATGCAAGGCCCCATCTCCGGGCAGTTCGGGACCGGTTTCGCTGGACTAGTTACTATCGAAGTAGAGCGGCAGGCCGACGCGCCGGCGGGTGAGTGGCCAGACTAATCCGAATCGCGCACCGACCATGATCACTCAGAGCCAGAGCGGCCGACCTAGGCCATGGCAAGTCCCCGCGCGAGGACCTGGGCTTCGCGGCCTCCCGCTAAACGCGTGTGCGTGGCGCCGTGCGTACCGGTTTGCTGTGAAAGTAGCGATACTATTCGTCTCTTTCTCTTGGCTACTGTTTCTTATCCAGCCGGAGTCACTGTCGCTGGCGCTGCTGGGCCCCGCATGTTTCTTTCTCGGGTCGATAGCCTCGTTTGTACTACTTATTCGAAGCGGAGGCGTCTTTGCGGCGCTAGCGTGGTTCGTACTCGGCTCAGGGATATATTTTGGCCTGGGCGTCGTGGTCGGCGGGGTGGCGCCTGACCCGCGGAGTGTTCACTACGTCTCGGACGTCACTCTGCTCACAGACCTATTCCGGATCAACGTCCTGAACTCGTCCTCCGTCGCACTAATTCTGGTTGTGGCGCTGCCCTTAGCATATCGGCCTCGGGGCGCGGCCATGGCTCGAGTGCCGGAGTACGTAGTCAGTCAGCGAGAGATTGACGGAGTGCTTGTGCGTCTGTACCCCTACGTTACACTGGTGGCAATCGCCGCAGTGCTTCTCGAGTTGGCATCTTTCCCCAACGCGTCAAATCTTATTTTGCGAACACTTCTCTCGTCTGCCCACTTTGCTGTTCCGTTGTGCGTGCTGTCACTGGGTATGCTCTGGTCCAGGCTTCCGTCAGCATGGGTCTCTCTGGGCGTACTTGTCTTTGTATCTTCCACGATCACGTCAGTTCTCCAGATGAGCAAATTCGCCGTCATGTCTGACGCCGTTGCCCTGGTCGTCGGCGTCTGGGTACACCGACGGAGTCGCCGTTCCATAGTCGCTGGTCTCCTGGCCCTCGGTACGATATACGTCTCGGTCAGTCCGATAGTGACTGAAGGACGAGGGCAAGTCGGATACGACGCGGAAGACAATTCGCCAATAGACCGCGTGTTAATCGCAATCGACGTTATTGCAGGGAACAGCAAAACAAATACGGCCGTCGTCGAGGGACCTAGCTCCACAGTGGCTAAACCGCTGCTTAGATTCTCCGTCGCGGAAATTCAGGGGTACTTGATCCAGGAGTACGAGGACGGGAAGCCGGGTAAAAGCCTCGATGACGCCTGGGCAGCCGCAATTCCTCGACTGCTATGGCCAGATAAGCCAAATATCACGCGGTTCGGGGCTGAACTCCATGGGCTGTACTGGGCAAAGGCGGACCCGACCAGCGCCTTGGCGCCAACGTACACGGGGGAGGCATACTGGGACTACGGTCCGGCCGGCGTCGTGGTCGTATCTATACTGATAGGCTTGGAACTGGGGTGGCTGACAGGCAGGTGGCATATCGCTGCACTGGGAAAAGATCCAGCGTTTTTCCTCATCGCCTTTCCAACTGCGTTATGGGCGTCGTTTGTGGAGAGTTGGATTGCCGCTACTTATGTCGGTGGATTTCTCACCCTTGTCGGGCTCTGGTACATAGCGAGAGTGCTCGTCGTGAAGCTCTTAATTGGCGCGCTCCACAAGAACCGTCTAAGGCTAAAAACACTTGCGGTCTGACCACGTTATGCCGCACGTAATCGGCCGCGCGGCGGCCTGTCTGGAACACAAGAGTGCCGTCGTTCCAGCCTATGGACGCCCTGTCCGTCTGTGTGTGATCAACTCACACCCGATTCAATACTTTGCCCCGCTCTACGCTTACGTGAGCCAGGATGTCGCACTAGAGCTGACGGCGATCTACTGTAGCGACTTCAGTTTGAGGATGGCTACCGATCCGGGATTCAACCAAGTAGTGGCGTGGGACATCGATCTGTTGGCAGGGTACAAGTCAGTGTTCGTCGCGGGCAATCACGAGCGAACGCCCCGCGGGTTCTGGTCACTGGTGTGCCCACAGTTGTGGTCGGAAATCCGTAGTGATCGCTACGACGTCGTCTTATTGCATGGATACAGCTATGCCGCTACCGTGATCGCATTTCTAGCAGCAAGGACAAAGAACATTCCGATCCTCATGCGGTCGGAGACACACCTGGGGCTGCGAAGAAATGAGTTCAAGCGCTTCGTCCGAGATAGTGCGCTGCGGATCGCGTACCGGTTCGTGGACGGGTTTCTGGCGATTGGAAGCAACAATCGAGATTACTACCGAGCGCTCGGTGTGCCGAGCCATAAAATCTTCGACGTGCCGTATGCCGTCGACAACGACCGATTCATTGCACCGAGTTCCGGCGACCACCGTGCCAGCCTCAGGCGGAAATATCGGCTGCCTGATGACCAGCCGATTGTACTGTACGCATCAAAGTTCATTCAGCGCAAACATCCTGACGACCTCATTAGGGCCATGGCGATGCTGAGGGATCGGGGTTGTATCGCGGCCTTGTTCATGGTGGGATCCGGCGTGATGGAGCAGGAGCTTCGCGATTTGGCCAGGTCGCTGGGCCTGACCAATGTCACGTTTGCCGGGTTCGTCAACCAGAGAGAGATGCCTGACATTTACAGCGTCGCTGACGTGTTCGTCCTTCCGTCAGACAATGAACCGTGGGGATTAGTGATCAACGAAGTCATGTGTGCCGGCCTGCCGGTGGTTGTCTCGGACGAAGTCGGGTGTGTAGCGGACCTCGTAAAGGACGGTGTGAACGGCTACCACGCCAAAGTCGGCGATCCGCTATCACTCGCTAAGGCGGTTGGGAAACTACTGGCCAGCAGAGATGCCCGCGCAGCCATGGGCGCGGCGAGTCTACGCATCATTAGACAGTGGAGCTACGACCAGTGCCTGCAAGGAATGAAAGCGGCGGTAGCCGCGGTCGTGAGATAGGGCCGTCGCGCAGGGCCGGCGGGTTGTTAGCACCCGCCAGCTAACCATCGGATACTCGAGTAATGCGCCTGCTGTTCATCGGGGAGTCGTGGCTGGGGTCGTGTGCGCGCAGCCTGAAAGAAGCGCTGGCTAGGAACGGCAGCCTCCTGTTGGAAGAAGTGAACGAGGATCTGTGCATCCCGCGACCCAGAGCGCGTTGGTTACGTGCGATCGCTCGCCTTCTGGCCACTGCCTACAGGCAGGAGCTCTATAGTCAGGTTCTGTCCCGCGTCGAGGCATTCAGGCCAGACGTGGTTGTTGTCTACAAAGGAACGCCGATCGAGGCGGCGTTCGTCAGACGGCTGCAGGCGCTCGGGTGCAAAGTGGCGAACATTTACCCCGACTACTCGCCTCATACGCACGGCTCGCTCCACAGGAAGGCTGTCGGTGCGTACGATGTAGTCATCACCACCAAACTATTTCACCCTGCTTTGTGGCGAAGCGTTTACGGGTACGAGAACCGATGCGTGTTCGTGCCGCAAGGATACGACCCGTTGGTCCATCTGATCCAGGTTCCACAGCCGGACGCTGCCTACGACGTCGTGCTGGTCGCCACTTGGCGGCTCGAGTACGGCGAATTGATGAAGAGACTCGGCGAGCACCTGCCGCACGGCGTGTCGGTCGCGATTGGAGGGCACGGCTGGCATGCGCATCGTGCAGAACTACGGTCCAACTGGACGCTCCTCGGCGGCGTTCAGGGGCGGGGCTACCTGGAATTGCTGCGCCAGGGCCGCGTTTGTATCGCGCCTGTGACCAGGGAAGTAGTGGTGGACGGTGTCCGCCAGCCGGGCGATCAGGACAGCACTCGAACATACGAGCTCGCCGCCGCTCACTGCTTCTTCATTCACCGCCGGACCGAGTTCGTCCAGTCTCTGTACGACGAGCACACCGAAGTGCCGATGTACGACACGCCCGAGGAACTCGCCGAGAAGATCCTGCACTTCCTTCCGCTGGCGCCCGAGCGCGCGCTGATGGCGGCGGCCGCGCACCGGCGCGCCGTCCCGGCATACGGGTTGGACAGCCGCGCCGTGGAGGTCGCGGACGCGCTTGCCGGTTGCCTGAAAGAATCGAGCGGTTCGCCGCACGGAGCGACCGCGAAGGCCGCGGCGATACCTACGCGATGAACAGGCCAGGCTTTCCCATGATGGTCTCCCATCAGCATCGACGCGAGATGTCGGAGCGACGGCGAGGGGAAAGGCGCCACTGGGACGCTGATGTCTGTGCGGAGGCCGTCGCGCTGGTTGTCGCATGACCGATTCATACATCGAATGGAAGGACTGGCGCGCGGAGGACTTCGGTCGCTTCGATGCTGAAACGGCAGCGTACTTTGCTCAGGAGCTTGAGGCGAGCGGCGTCGCCTCCGTCCGTGATCTCACGGTCGGGGAGCTGGGCTACGGCAACGGGGCTTTCGCGGGGTGGGTTCGGCGCGCGGGCGGGCGCTGGGTTGGACGCGAAGCCATCCCGGAGCTTCAGCAGCGTGCGGCCGGCGCAGGGTTTGCGGTGATCGCTCCCGAGGTCGCCTTTTCCGAGGCGTCCGATCATGGGCCGCTGGATTTGCTGGTTGTCTTCGATGTCATCGAGCATCTGGAGCTTGCCGAGATACGCGCGTTTCTGCGCGACGCGACCCGAGCTTTGAGGCCAGGCGGGTTGCTCCTGATCCGGATTCCCAGTGGTGACAGCCCTTTTTCGCACGCGATCTACACAGGGGATCTGACCCACCGTAGTCTGCTGGGGTCGAGTGCCGTGCGCCGGCTGGCAGAAGAGGCCGGTCTCGACGTGAGCCAGATTCGATCCCCGGTATTTCCGGTGACCGGTTCCGGCGCGCGTGGTGCGCTCCGGCGGATGTCCGTCCTTAGTGCGCGGGCCATCGTATTCAAGTTCATTCGGACCGTGTTGATGGGCAATAGCGGCGCGATCATCAGCCCCAACATGCTCGTGGTGTTCCGCAGACCCGCATGTTGAGACCGCGGATCGGGCTTGCGGTGCCGAGCCTCGCGCAGGGCGGCGGCGGAGTGGCTTCGGTCGCACACTTCCTGAAAGACGTCGTTCTGCGGTGCCGCGCGTACGACCTGACACTCGTATCGCTCGCTACGTCAGCGAATGACGAATGCAACCTGAGCATCACGCGCCCCAGTACCTGGCTCCGAGGCGCCACGGCGGCGGCAAGTACATGGGAAGGCTTGCCGCTCGTGCACGTGGGAGCCGTAGGGGGTGAGCCGGAGTTTCGTCGTTATCTTCCGAGAAAGGCTCTGGCCGAGGCGGTTGCCGATTGCGACATCCTCCAGGTGGTCTGCGGATCCCCGGCGTACGCCAACGCATTGTGCGGCTTGGGCAAGCCCGTGTCCGTTCAGTGCGCCACGCGCGCGAAAGTCGAGCGGCGCCGGCGTGACGCCCGCCCGTCCGGTGTCGTCGGCTGGTGGGGGAAGGCAATGACCGAGTTCACCGACCGGATGGACGATCGCGCGCTCCGATCGGCCGACGCCATAGAGGTCGAGAACGCGTGGATGTACGAGTACGCGGGCAGGATCAACCAAGGGCGCGACGTCGATCTGCGCTATGCACCCCCCGGTGTGGACGCGCGCATATTCCGGCCCGCTGGCGAACGGACTCTGGACGGCAAGCCGTATGTGCTGTGTGTGGGCAGGCTGGACGATCCACGGAAGAACGTCGAACTGCTCCTGGAAGCCTACTCGCAATTGTCCGGCGCCATCCGGAAGGACTTGCGCGTCGTCCTGGCCGGCCAGGCGGCGCCGTCCGCTTACTTCTGGCATCGCGCGGACGTCCTTGGCCTCCGAGATTTCGTGGAGTTCATTCACCGCCCCACTCGTGAAGAACTAGTCACCCTGTATCAGAAAGCGAGCATGTTTGTCCTGCCTTCCGACGAAGAGGGGCTGGGCATCGTGATTCTCGAGGCGATGGCCTGCGGGGTACCGGTCGTATCGACGCGCAGCGGGGGACCCGACGGCGTCATCACAGAGGGCGAAGACGGTTTCCTCGTGCCTCTGGGGGATTCCTTGATGCTCGCGGGCCGTATGGAGGAGTTGCACCTGAACAAGGACCAGAACCGAGACATGGGCAGTCGCGCTCGCGCCACCATAGAGCGTCGATTTTCGGAGGATGTGGCGGAACAGGCGTTTCTGGACATCTGGGACCGATTGCTGCAGGTCAGGAATCGGTCACGATGTGTGGAATAGCCGGCTGCTTGTCGGCTGAGACGGCCTCAGACGGGCCGGGCACCGATGCTACACGGCGGATGACCGATTTCATGGGTTCAAGAGGCCCTGACGCGGAGGGTCTTTGGTCAGGGGAAGGCGTTGCGCTGGGCCATCGGCGCCTGGCTATTCTGGACTTGGATTCCCGGGCGAACCAGCCGATGCGGTCGTCGAACAAGCGTTACACGATCGTGTTCAACGGCGAAATCTACAACTTCCGCGAACTGCGGCGGACACTGGAAACCGACGGTGTCGTGTTCCGCACAACGTCCGACACCGAGGTGCTGCTGGAGCTGTTCGACCGCGAGGGCCCCGCGATGCTGACTCGCCTCGACGGCATGTTTGCCTTTGCCATCTGGGACGCGCGCGTCAGGGAACTGTTCCTGGCACGCGACGCCTACGGAATCAAGCCGCTCTACTACGCTCGAACGCCGGATGGGTTCCTGTTCGCTTCGCAAGTCAAGGCGCTCCGCGAGTCGGGGATGGTCTCCTCCGACATCGAACCAGCCGGGCTTGCCGGGTTCTATCTGTGGGGCAGTGTCCCGGATCCGTGGACACTTTTCCGAGACGTCTTCGCGCTGCCAGCCGGTCACTCGATGCGCGTCCGTGACGGAGTCGCCGCGTCGCCCGTCTGCTGGTCCGACATCGCGGTGAGCTGGCAGGGTGATTCGAATCAGGACTCGCGCCAGCAGACTGGAGCCAACGTGCGGCACGCGCTGGTCGAGTCAGTGCGCGGACACCTCGTCGCGGACGTTCCGATCAGCGTGTTCCTCTCGGGCGGCATCGACTCGGCCGTGGTCGCCGGGCTGGCGACCGAACTCGGCGCCGAGGTCGAGGGCATCACGATCGGCTTCGACGAATTCCAGGGCAGGCATGATGACGAAGTGCCGGCTGCGGCGGAGATCGCACGGCACTACGGGCTCCGGCATTTTGTGCGTCGGGTGTCGCGTAGCGAGTTCGAGCACGATCTGCCCCGCATTCTTCACGCCATGGATCAGCCCTCCGTGGACGGCGTCAATACGTGGTTCGCGAGCAAGGCCGCGTCGGAACGTGGGTACAAGGTGGTGCTGTCCGGAGTCGGCGGAGACGAATTGTTCTGCGGGTACTCGTCCTTCGCTCAGATTCCGCGTGCCGCGGCGTTCGGGCGCGCGCTGGCGGCGGTCCCTGGCGCGCGTCAGCTGCTTCAAGCGCCTTGCGGCTACCTCGCGAAACGGCGATCTCAACCGAAGCTGGCGACAGTACCGGCGTTCATGGACTCGATCGAGGGCATTTACTTCCTGCGCCGCGGCTTATTCTCGCCGGCGGAACTCCCGGCACTCATGGGCGTTGCGATGGCGTGTGCCGGCCTCGCGCGTCTGCCGGGCCTTGCCCCGGGGCTACCGGTAACACGCGCGCGAGACGGTTTGTCCGCCGTGGGACTGCTCGAGTCCACGGCCTACCTGCGCAATCAGCTCCTACGCGACAGCGACTGGGCCAGCATGGGGCACTCGCTGGAGTTGCGGACGCCGTTGGTAGACGCGGGTTTGCTGCGCGCGCTCGGCCCGTCAATCTCACACTTCGCCGGAGGAGCGGGGAAGAGGATGCTCGCCATGTCCCCAGCCAAGCCCCTCCCGGAGTCAATCGCGCAACGGCCGAAATCCGGTTTCGGTCTTCCGATGGCACAGTGGCTGTCCGGTACCGGAAATCAAGCCTGGGCCGACGTGCCGTTGCTCTCCGCCCCCGGGACGCCCTGGGCCCGCCGCTGGGCCCGGACGGTCGCGCACGAACTGACCGGATGCGCGTGATTCATGTCATCCCGCGGATCAGCGAGGAAGCAAGCGGTCCGTCGTACTCGGTGGTGCGGCTCTGCGAATCGTTGATTGCAGACGGAACCGACGCTCGACTCGCGACGCTGGACTCCGCGCCTTCCCGTCCAACAGCCCCATACGTCGCGACCTTCCGGATCGGGGTGGGACCCCGAAGCCTTGGGGTGTCGCCCGCGATGCGTCGCTGGCTCAGG
>JBDTUL010000193.1:0-10004 GCA_040007735.1 Gammaproteobacteria bacterium
CCCGTGCACCCGCAATCGCCAAGGGCGACCACGAGCTTGGGGTCGGGAGTGGCCGCATACGTCCGGCGCAGAGCGACCTCCATGTGTTTCGACACCGGTCCGGTGACTAGGAGCAGATCGGCGTGGCGTGGGCTGGCGACGAATCGAATTCCAAGTCCTTCGAGGTTGTAGATCGGATTGCCCAGCGCATGGATTTCGAGCTCACAGCCGTTGCAGGAGCCGGCGTCAATGTGGCGGATGCACAGTGCACGACCGAGCACGTCACGAATACGGTCGTTCAGCGCATCGTGAATGCGCAGGCGTTCATCCGCCTGCGGCGGGGCTTCAGTCACGATCCCGATGGAGGCAATCTGACGCAGCGTTTTCAGCATGAGAGTGACCTACAGGTCATGGCCGCTGTATGAGAGGTTGAAAGACTTGTTGATGAGGGGAAAATCCGGAACGATGTTGCCGATGATGGCGTGCTCGAGAACGGGCCAGTTCTGCCACGACGGGTCGTGCGGATGGCAGCGGCGGATGGTGCCGTCCGCCCCGGCTTCGAGCGCGATCAGCACGGGCCCGCGCCATCCCTCGATCAATCCCACGCCGAGGGAACCATTGGGCGGGAGTGGCACGGATGAAGCGTGTGCGCGAGGTGGCAGTGCTTCGAGAATACGCAGGACGAGACGACACGATTCCTGCAGCTCATCGAAGCGCACGGCGACGCGTGCTGCCACATCGCCTGCGTTGCTTCCGCACCTTGCGGGCGCGAGCTGCAGATACGGCTCGCAGGGTAGGTCAATGCGCAAATCATGCGCCTGGCCGCTCGCCCGACCGGCAAGCCCGGTCAGCCCCAGGCGCGTCGCGAGCTCCGGTGTAACGGTTCCGGCGCCATTGAACCGGTCACGCACACCGTCATGCTCGTCATAGATGGTGCGCAGCGTCAGTGTCTCATGCGCCACTTTCTGCACTGACCTCGCGAGCTCCTCGGCGCCGAGTGCCGTGAGATCCAGGCGCGTGCCGCCGGGGACAATAGCGTTCATCAGATAGCGTTCGCCCAGCGCCTGCTGGTTGGCGCGCAGGAGGTGCTCCTTGAGACGGGAGAACTGCGCAAGTCCGAAGGCGAAGCCTGCATCGTTCCCCAGCGCACCCAGGTCCCCGAGGTGATTCGCAATGCGTTCGAGCTCGAGGTACAGGGCGCGCAACCACGCGGCGCGCAACGGAACTTGCATACCCGTGATGCCCTCGAGCGCCTGGCAGTACGCCCATGAAAACGCCACGGCCGAATCTCCGGATACACGTGCTGCCAGACGATGGCCGTCCAGGATCGGCATTTCCGTGAAGCGTCGCTCGATGCCCTTGTGGACGTAGCCGAGTCGCTCCTCGAGCTTCAAGACTTTCTCGCCCACCACGGAGAAGCGAAAGTGGCCCGGCTCGATGGTGCCGGCGTGCACCGGTCCGACGGCGATCTCATGCACGCCCTCACCTTCAACGCGCACGAAGTCATAGCCATCAATCGCCGCCTCGCTTGTGGGAAGCAGCGTCGGGGGATCGACCAGCGGTCGAAAGCGGGACGGCCACGCCGCATGACGCAGCCAGGGACGCGTATCCGCATCCGTGGAACGCAATCCTGACAAATCAGCAATCGCACGCTGCATGCGTGCTGCGGCAGGAAAGAGTTCCTCGATGCCCGGATACACAGCGTCCGCGTCCGCGACGCGCAGGCTCAGCACAAGCGCGCGATGATCGACGAGGAATACGCTACGCACGCTCGGCGCCACTCTTCCGTCGCGACTCGCCCAAAGGGCCACGAGTCGGCTGCCTGCCGCGGCCAGGTCCCGCGTCGATTCTCGCCACTCGTCGCGTTCGACCGTCAGTGCATACAGGCCCGGCGCTCCGGCTTGCACTTCGCTGCGCGCGAACCAGTCTTGCAGCGTCATCTCACTGCCCCCCGATCAGGCGCGCGGCCGCGCGATACCAATCCGCAAGGTAGGGCGGAACGTACAGGCCGAGCGCCAGCACGATTCCCAAATGCGCAAACACCGGCAGGAGGGCGGGCGCGTGCGGCAAGCGCTTCGCGGTGGTCTCACCGAACACCATGGGCTGCACTTTCCGGAAGATCGCGGCGAAGGCAACGCCGAGTGCAGTGAGCAGGATGGGCGTCGCCCAGGGCTGCTCACGCATCGCCGTTGTCAGGATCAGAAACTCGCTCGCGAATACTCCAAAGGGCGGCATGCCGAGGATCGCGAGCGACCCCATCATGAGTCCCCAGCCGATCGTAGGACTCAATGTAATGAGGCCGCGGATGTTCTCGATCAGTTGCGAGCCGGCTTTCTGCGCGGCATGGCCCACGGCGAAGAAGATCGCCGACTTGGTCAGTGAGTGTACCGTCATGTGCAGGAGGGCTGCGAAATTGGCGACCGGCCCGCCCATGCCGAAGGCGAAGGTGATGATCCCCATGTGCTCGATCGAGGAATACGCGAAGAGCCGCTTGACGTCGCGCTGGCGCCAGAGAAAGAACGCCGCGAGCACCACTGAAAGCAGGCCGAACCCCATGAGCATTTGCGAAGGAAGCTGCGATTTCAGGGAGCCTTCGACCAGGATCTTGCAGCGAACGACCGCGTAGATGGCGACGTTCAGCAGAAGGCCGGAGAGCACGGCGGAGATGGGTGTGGGGCCTTCGGCGTGCGCATCGGGCAACCAATTGTGAAGCGGCGCAAGCCCCACTTTCGTGCCGTAACCCACCAGCAGAAAGACGAACGCGAGACTCAGGACTGTGGGCTCCAGCTGCCCCTTTACGGCATTCAGATGGGTCCACAGGAGCGCGCTCACTCCTTCGGCACCGAGGACTTTCTCGGCGGCGAAGTACAAAAGGATCGTGCCGAAGAGCGCCTGCGCAATGCCGACGCCGCACAGGATGAAATATTTCCAGCCGGCCTCGAGGCTCGCAGGCGTCCGATAGAGCGTGACCAGCAGCACCGTGGAGAGCGTGGCGCCTTCCATCGCCACCCATACGAGGCCCATGTTATTGGTGGTCAGCGCGATCAGCATTGTCGTCATGAAGAGCTGATACATGCTGTGGTAGAGACGCAGCCGCGGCGCGCTCAGGCGCCCGTTGGCCATCTCGATACGCATGTAGGGGCGGGAGAAGAGCGAGGTTGTGAGACCCACGAATGCGGTCAACGTCACGAGAAAGACGTTGAAGGGGTCGATAAAGAACTGTTCATGCGCGACGAGAAGGTTGCCTTCCCCGATGACGCGTGCGGTCAGGGCGCAGGCGGCGAGGAACGTCGCAAGGCTCACGGCCACATTGAGTTCGGGTGCCCAGCGTCGCGCGCCAAAGGCCCCGAGAAGGAGTGCGCCGGTAAGCGGGCTTCCGAGCAGGAGCAGGAATTCCACCTTAACCGTCCTCCGTGGGCGCAGCGGTCGTTTTGGGGGACTGGGTCTCCTTGAGCGACTCCAGATGATGCAGATCGAGGCTGTCGAACTGCTCGCGGATCTGGAAGAAGAAGACGCCGAGGACGAGCACCGCGACCAGTACATCGAGCGCGACGCCGAACTCGACGATCATCGGCATGCCATAGGTCGCACTCATGGCCCCGAAGAAAAGCCCGTTCTCCATCGACAGAAAGCCGACCACCTGCGACATCGCTTTGCGCCGCGTGATCATCGTGAGGAACGAGAGCAGGATCACCGCGACCGCAATCCCGATCGAGCTGCGCGTGGCGGTGCTGGCGAGCGCCGAGATCGGCTGCGCGAGGCCGAAGGCGAACACCACCACGAGAACGCCGACGAGCATCGTGCCGGAGATGTTGAGCAGTGGCTCGGTGTCCCAGTACACCTCCAGGCGCCGAATCAGCCGATGCAGCAGCCACGGCAGGAGGATGACCTTGAGTGCGAGGGTGAGCGCCGCCGACAGGTACAGATGATTCTGTCCCGTGCGCCACGCAAGCAGAAGTGTTGAGAGGAGAAGGACAACACCCTGAACCGCGAGCAGATTGACCAGGCTCACAACGCGCCGCTGCGCCAGCATCGCAAATGACAGCAGC
Organism: Gammaproteobacteria bacterium; assembly: GCA_040007735.1. Taxonomy (GTDB): domain Bacteria; phylum Pseudomonadota; class Gammaproteobacteria; order Steroidobacterales; family Steroidobacteraceae; genus JADGHX01. The sequence continues at coordinate 4,029 of JBDTUL010000193.1, forward strand.
AGGAGCAGCGCGGCGCAGACGTTCAGCAGTTGCAGGTCGAGGGACATGCCAGCCATGCCGTCACGCTCCCAGGAGCAGATGTACCAAGAGACCCAGCACGCCAAACATGAACGCGATGGCCAGGAACTCCGGCGCACGAAACACGCGCAGTTTTGCCGAGAGGGTCTCGATCAAGGCGAGCGCGACGCCTGCCACTATGAGCTTCGCCGCGAGTAGCGGAATCGAGACGAGGAGTGCGGTTGGGCCGCTCTCTCCTGTGGAGACTCCCCACGGGATGAAGAGCGCGAATCCGATGCATGCGTAGTTGAAGAGCTTCAGGGCAGCGGCCCACTCCATGAGGGCCAGGTGTCGCGCGGAGTACTCCAGCAGCATCGCCTCGTGGATCATCGTGAGCTCGAGGTGCGTCGAGGGATTGTCGATTGGGATGCGCGCGTTCTCGGCGAGCAGCACCATGGTGAAGGCGATGGCGGTGAAGGCGAGACTCGGATAGAGCCCGAGATGTTGAGTGGCGAGACTCTCCGTTATCGCCGGCAGTGAGGTGGATGCCGAGATCAGGGACGCCACGAAGATCACCATCAACAGCGCCGGCTCGGCGAGGAAACCCACCATCATCTCGCGGCGTGCCCCGAGCGTGCCGAACGCAGTACCGATGTCCATTGCCGCGAGTGACAGGAAGACGCGAGCCGTGGCCAGGAGGCCCACGAGCGCGATCGCATCGGCGGCCGTGGTGAACGGCAGACCCGTGCCCATCGAGGGAATGATCGCCGCGGCGACGACCATGGCGCTGAACACGACGTAGGGAGCCATGCGGAAAAGCGGGGAGGCGGTTTCTGCAATGACCGCATCCTTGTGAAAGAGTTTGCGAATGCCGCGATAAGGCAGCCACAGACTCGGCGCGCTGCGATTCTGAAGCCACGCGCGACACTGATTGATCCAGCCGACAAACAGCGGCGCTGCCGCGAGGGCTGCGATCAACTCCAGCGCCTGGGTGAGAATGTCCATGGGTCTCATAGCACGAGCGCCAGCAACGCGATGAGCGTGACGAAACTGTAGAGCAGGTAGGTCGCGATGCGCCCCTGCTGCAGCCAGGCGAAGGCGTCCGCGATGCGTTGGACGAGCGGGCCGAGCGGCACATACAGGGTCTGCCAGATCCGGTCCCCGACCGTGACGCGATAACGCGGGGCGGCGTCAAAGGGAGACGGCAGCTCGCGCTTCACGGCGAAGAACGGCCCGAAGATGTGGCGTATCGGCTGGCCGAAGCCTTCCGCCGTGTCTTGCATGCGCCCGTTCAAACGCCCGAAGCCGCAATCCCACGGCGCGGCGCGGCGCGCGCGGCGATGGTAGAAGAGGCGCACCGCCCCGATCGTGAGGATCACGACGGCGGTGAGCGCAACAAGAAAGAGTGGGGCGGAATAGGAGGCGTGTCGATTGGGTAGCGGCACGAGGAGCCACCAGGGGGCTTCTGCGTGTGCCAGAGCCGCGCCCGTCAACTGCTCAACCACCGCGCGCAGCGAACGGATGACATACGTCGGCAGGAGTCCGAGCGCAAAGCAGCCGAGCGCGAGCCAGAGCAAACCGATGCGCTCGAGGATCCCCGCGTCGTGCGCGCGTGCGAGCGCGGCCTCTCGCGGCTGACCCAGGAAGACCACGCCGAAGAACTTGACCATCACGTAGGCTGCGAGTGCGGCCGCGAGTACGACGAGCGCGGCTCCCAGCGGCAGCAGCATGTTGATGAAGGTGTGCGGCACCTCCTGCGCAAATAGAAACGCCTGCAGCAGGAGCCACTCCGAAACGAACCCGTTCAAGGGCGGGAGCCCTGCCAGCGCAAGGGCGCCCACGAGAGTCAGCCAGGCGACCCACGGCATGCGATGAATCAGGCCGCCCAGACGCCCGAGATTGCGCTCCCCGGTGGAATGCAGAACCGCGCCCGTGCCGAGGAACAACAGGCTCTTCATGAACGCGTGATTGAGGCTGTGATAGAGGAGTGCGATGAGCGCCAGCGCGCCAAGCTCGGGCATGCCGACACCGAGAAACACGATCGCAAGTCCCAGCCCCGTGAAGATGATGCCGATGTTCTCGATCGAGGAGTAGGCGAGCAGCCGCTTCATGTCGGTCTGCGCCGCGGCGAACACGACGCCGAACAGCGCGGTGAAAAGCCCGAAGGCGAGCGGTACGAGACCCCACCACCATTGAGCATTCCCCAGCAGATCGAAGGTGACACGGAGCACGCCATAGATGGCCGTCTTCAGCATCACCCCGCTCATGAGCGCCGATACGGGCGACGGCGCCGCCGGATGGGCTTCAGGCAGCCACACGTGCAGGGGCACGAGGCCCGCCTTGGCCCCGAAGCCAAATAATGCGAGCAGGAACGCGATTGCCGCCCAGTGCGGTGCGAGGTGCGCGCCGCGCATGGCGTCGAAGGTGAACTGCCAGCTTCCCCCTTGCATGACGCCGAAGCTGAGGAGAATCGCAATCGCCCCAACGTGCGCGATCAACAAATAGAGAAAGCCCGCGCGTCGGATCTCCGCAAGACCATGTTGGGTGGTGACGAGAAAGTAGGACGACAGCGCCATGGTTTCCCACGCCACCATGAACGCGTAGGCATCGTCGGCCAGCAGCACAAAACCCATGCTGGCGAGGAACAAGTGGTACTGCAGGCACAAGAGCCCCGGAGGCGTGCCGTGACCACTGCGAAAGTACCCCGCTGCGAAGATCGAGATGCCCGCCGAGACCGCTCCGAGCAGAAAGAGAAAAAGACTCGTCAGCGCATCGCGCCGCACGTGCATGGGCAGGTCGGGCAGCCCAATCGCGAGCGTGAGCTGCTCGGGAGGGGCCGCGAGGCTCCAGGCTGCCACCACGGCGAGCGCCACGCCGCAGAGTGCTCCGAGCGGAAACAGCGTCCGGCCCGCAAAACGCACACTGCCCGGGCGCAGGAGCCCCGCAAGCCCGATCAGGGCCCACAGCGCAAGGAGTGCCAGGCAGGCATGAAGCGACGAATGGATCAGTGGCGTCACAGAGAGTGCTACTTCTATTCGCGTTAGATTATAATGCGATTCACCACCCCGTGTCGCCCTCAGGATGGCCGTGGCCCTCGAAGACCGTACCGCACGACTGACGATCCTCATCGATCCGCGCAAGAAGGCGCTGTTCGAGCGGCTGTGCGCGCAGGAAGACGCCGCCGCCTCGCAGGTCGTGCGGCGTTTGATCCGGCGCTACATCCAGGAGCGCACCGGGACCTCATGGACACCGGGTAACCAAGCCCCGCCGTCGATACGGGGCAGTGCGGCGCAGCCGACGCCTGTGAGGCGCCGTGCGGCGCGACTGACGTGAAAATTCCCGAGATTTTGCAAGTCGAGGCACCCCATTCACCGGGGGCTCTGGCGAGTGTGCTCAACGTGCTCTCCGATTCGGAGCTCATTCTCGAGCACGTAAGTTGCGTGCGGCGCGATCAGGAACGCACGCTGTGGGAAATTACGATAGAGATTGAGACCAGTGCGCACGCGGGCCTCGTCGAGCGACTGAACGCGCTGCCGGCAGTGCGCTTCATCGGCTCGTCAGATCGCGTGTTCGAGCGTCATCGCGGCGGGAAGATCGAGATGCGCTCGCGAATCGCAGTGTCCACGCAGCAGATCCTGCGCGACATCCATACCCCTGGCGTAGCTCGCGTGTGTCTGGCCATTCGCGCAGCGCCTGAGAAAGTCTTCGACTTCACCTACCTCGGCCGTGCGGTGGCGATCGTGACCGACGGGTCGGCGATTCTGGGGCTGGGAAACATTGGTCCCCGGGCCGGGCTTCCCGTCATGGAAGGCAAGGCGGCGCTCTTCGCGGCGCTCGTCGGAATCAGCGGCATCCCGATCCTCATCGAAAGCGGCTCTGTCGATCATTTTGTCGATGTGGTGTCGTCGATCGCTCCTTCCTTCGGTGCGATCCTGCTCGAGGGCATCGGCGCACCGCGCTGCTTTGAGATCGAGCAGAAACTGCGCGCACGATTGCCGATGCCGGTGCTACACGACGATCAACACGCAACAGCGGTCGTCGTGCTCGCGGCGTTGCTGAACGCGACGAGGCAGACCGGCACGTCGCTGGAAGGGCTCACGGTGGGTGTCGTTGGGCTTGGTGCGGCAGGTCTCGGCATCGTGCGCCTGCTGCAGGCCCACGGTGTCAGACAGATGCTAGGCACCGATCTGCGCGCGGAGGCGATCGGGCGTCTGGCGCAGCTGCACGGTCATCGCGAGAGCCTCGAGCGGATTCTGGCGCGCGCCGATGTGGTCATCTGCACGACCGGTGCGAAGGGCTTGATTGCCCCTGAGCTGGTGCGGCCGGGCCAGATCCTCTTTGCGCTGTCGAACCCTGATCCCGAGATCGATCCCCTGGCAGCGCTCGCGGCAGGTGCAGCCATCGCGGCAGATGGCCGGAGCATCAACAATGTGCTCTGTTTTCCGGGGCTTTTCGATGGAGCGCTGCGCGAGCGAGCGCGTGAGTTCACAGATGCAATGCTGATCGCCGCGGCCCATGCGCTTGCCGGCGCCGCTCCGACTGGACAGCTCCTGCCGGATGCGTTGGAGCCCACTGTTCATGAGCGCGTCTCGCGGGCGGTGCGAGCGGCGGTTCGCCGGCCGGTCGCAGGCTCGACACTGCGCGGCCGCCTCGCGGAGTAGGCAGCGCCATGATCCGACATCGTCTGATCGAGATGGGTAGTGCGGTTGCGCGAGCCGTGGAGCTGCTGCGTGCGGCAAGACACGTGGAGGTGGTTGCGCGCGGCGTTCTCGAGCTTCTGGCGCAAGCGGCCTGCAGTGAGCGAGCAACCTATTGGACTGTCGACCCGGAGGAGTTGCGATTGCGGGCGATCGCGAGTTGGAGCGCAGTAGGGTCGGGGGCGCTGGCACGTGATGGCGGTACGCGTCATCGCCTTGCCTCGCTGAGCCACGGCAACGCGGGGCACGTCTGGCGTAGCAGGAAGCCGCTGTGGTCGACCAGCTTCGTGCTCGACACCACGCTGCCGCCCGCCCTGGAGGCTGGCTTGCGTGGCGGCGTCTGGTTTGCCGTCAAGACCGATACGTCCGTGTACGGCGTAGTGGAGCTTCTCGGTCCTGCGCTTGAGCCGAAGACACCCGACAACCTGATCATCCTCGAGCGACTCGGCGTTCGCCTCGGACACGCCCTCGAAGAGCTGCGCCACGGTAAGTCGCACGGGCGCTTTCGCTGGCAGTCCCCAACCGGAAATCTGTGATGTCACGGAACGATGAACCCACCGGCCAGGGCATCGTTTGTTTGGCGCGCCTCATCGAGCGCGATTCCGAATTGCGACACCCAGTGTTCCGCCTTCGGTGCGCAAGTGGCTGAGCTGACCATGGGTCCATTAGAGGAGCGAAGTCTCACGCCGGAGCGCGCACGACCCCTTTCTCCGTTTCTGCACTACCCGTGGCAGTACACCAATGGGTTGTCGATCCTGCATCGTGCCACCGGACTCATCCTGACAGGGGGTTTCGTGGCGCTCGTGTACTGGATCACGGCGATCGCAAGGGGGCCGGTCGCTTACGCGAAGGTGGCGCTCATTCTGTCGCATCCCTTGGGCAAAGTGCTGCTCGCCATCGGGCTGGTCGCGTTTGCATATCACTTCTGCAACGGCATCCGGCATCTGTTCTGGGATGCGGGGTTCGGACTCGAGCGTCGCGAGGCACGTCGTAGCGCCTGGCTCGTCGCGATGGCGACAGTGCTCATCGTCGCGGTGATCGGCAGCAAGAAGCTGATTCTTGAGAGGCGCTCGTGACAACGCACGCGTAATCCTGTGGGGGCGTTCCCGCACCACCGGCGCAGGGGCCACGTGTGGCTGCGCGTTCTTGCGCAGCGCTTCAACTCCGATTATCCTTTGATTATCCTTCAATGTAATTTGCATGTAAATGAAGCGACCCAACGTCGTGCATCTCGAAGAGCGCACCGCCCGTTTTGGTGAAAGCATCATCCGGTTTCTGAAGC